>CAZOZU010000575.1:0-1513 GCA_964584355.1 uncultured Rikenellaceae bacterium | reverse complement strand
CTCCTTCTCTTCTTTTCTTCATCAATTATTATCAAATAGACATCAACCCGCAAAATTACAAACTTTTATCTGTATTTTTGTTATAGATACTCTTTTTTACAATTTCAGTGCCATAGTGCAAGAAGCTGTTCCCTTTTATACAGAAAAGGGATTTACAAAACCTTTAATTGCTTAAATTCATGATATTAGGTTCCAGTTTATATTTTTTTAAAACCCTGACATCAACAAATAGTATAGCCACTGACCTCTTAAGAAAGAATGAACTGCCGGAAGGCTCCGTGATTTATACTGATTTTCAAACTGCAGGTAAGGGTCAGCTCGGGAAAAAGTGGGAAAGTGAAGAGGGTAAAAACCTGTTGTTCAGCATAATACTTTATCCCTCATCAGTTAGTCCAACGGAACAGTTTCTGCTTTCAATGACCATATCACTCGGATTATGTGATTTCATTTACAAATATTACGCTGGCAGTAAAATAAAATGGCCAAATGATATTTATGTTAAAGATGACAAAATTGCAGGTATTCTGATAGAAAATTCAATTATGGATGACAAAATAGAAACCTCAGTTGCGGGAATAGGATTTAATATAAACCAGGAAAAATTCCCTCCTGAGATCCCGAATCCTGTATCACTGAAGCTTCTTACTGGAAAGGAATATGATACCAGCAGATGTCTTAAAGAGCTGTTGTCTGACCTCGACAGTAGATACAAACAGCTTCTTTATGGAGACAGAAAGAGACTTCATAGTGAATACATCGATAATCTTTACAGGTTCAATGAATATAATGTTTTCAGGGCTGAAGAAGGCGATTTTACAGGACGAATAATTGATATCTCACTATCAGGTCTGCTTCGTATAGAAACAAAAAACGGGAAAATCAGGGAGTTTTCATTCAGAGAGATTGATTTCCTAAATTCCCCACATTGATGGATCTACGCGCCACTTTTTCAATGTTTCAATATTTTCTTCAGTAATATATCCTGCTTTAACTGCTGTTTCGATAAGAACAGAATAGTCACATAATGTATTAAGATCGCATTTTTCGGAAGCAAAACTATCAGAGGCTTTTTTAAATTCATAGGTGAATATCGCTGCCATTCCGAGAACCTCACAGCCAGCTTCCCTGAGAGCTCTGACAGCATTCAGACTGCTTCTTCCTGTTGAAATAAGGTCTTCTATGACAACCACTTTTTGCCCCTCCTGGTAAAAGCCCTCTATCTGGTTTCCCAGTCCGTGATCCTTTGCTCCGGATCTTATATAGATAAAAGGAAGCCCCATTTTATCTGCCACAAGAGCTCCGTGTGAAATTGCACCCGTGGCAACACCAGCAATCACTTCAGTTTCAGGATAGAGACTGTTAATGAGCGCAACAAAAGAATCACGGATATAGGTTCTTACCTCCGGGAATGACAGGGTAAGGCGGTTATCACAATAAATTGGAGATTTCCAACCCGAAGCCCAGGTAAAAGGATTTGATGGTTGCAATTTAATTGCTTTAATTTGTAAAAGAT
>CAZOZU010000574.1:0-1532 GCA_964584355.1 uncultured Rikenellaceae bacterium | reverse complement strand
TGTTCTCGCTATTTCAGCCAGGCTTTTATTGATTATAGGTGCATTGTCATCGAGTCTCTGGACATACATCGAAAGCAAACCGTCAGTAAATTCCATAAACTCTGTTGTACCTGTCTCGTGAAGCAATCCCAGCACTTCCCTGGCAGCAATATGTTCAGGATAGATCATTGAATCAATACCAAGCGATTTGAAAAACTTAGGAGTTGATTGTTCCAGATAGTCAATATTATCGATACGTGCAATGGTCTTTAGTGCTCCAAACCTCTTGGCAAGTATGGATGCTATAATATTTGTGTCTTCAGAATGTGTGACAGCAATAAAAAGATCTGTTTTTTTCTGAAGAATTTCCTGTAGAATCTTTACTGATGTGGCTGATCCCTCATATGTAAGAACATCAAGAGATGATTTAACAGGATGCAACCGTTCGTCCTCGGGATCAATAAGGATGATATTATGGTTTTCATTCGACAACAACTTGGCCAAATGTGTCCCAACTTCACCAGCACCTGCAATTACTATTCTCATAGAATTTATGACTGAAAAAAGAACAAAATAACAGATAAATAGCGTAATACTCAAGTTTTTTATCAGAATAGTTATTACAGACTTGTTAAAGATTTAAATGAAATGCACCCTGATTTTTTACAAAATGTACCTTTTGAGCATTAACGTTACTGATATTCCAAGGCAGTGAGGGTGCTTCTGAACTGATTACCAGTGCATCCAATAAGCCTGTATATTGAATGTTCTTTTCAATTACTGGCTTTTTACCGATAAGAATCACAACATCAGGTAAGTTGCTTGTAAGCAATGAATTACTTAGCAGGTCGGTTACCATAATTATCTTTCCCGCAGCATTGAGCTGAAATGTGTTTTCCTGAAACAGATTATCCCTGAGTTTAAGATTTAGTGATGCATAGTGCTTTGTTACTTCCTGTCCCATGACACAGGTATCTGAGTATATATTCAGGATATTACCTGTCCTGACACCAATGACCGATGAACTTATTGAATTATAGACAATTAACTCATTCGTTCTTTTGTACGAAACCTTCCTGACAGTTCCTGTTATTACAAATAGGAGTAGTGCTGAAACAGGAAGAAGCACAGAGATTGATTTTCTGTTCAACAGGTAACGTGTAAATAGAAAGATTGTAATTGTCAGAATGATACATTCTGTCCCGGTAATACCTATGTTTTCAATAGTTGAAGATGGCAGGGATGATACTATCTCTGTAAGTCTTTCAGTCAGTCCTGCTGTGATACCCAGTAACCTGACAATAACATGTGAAAGAAAAGCAACAGGAAATGTCAAAGGTACTAGTGCACCAAGTATTATTACAAGTGATGCAACAGGTACTATGACAATGTTTGACAGGATAAACCATACAGGAAAACGGTTAAACAGCATGATAGTGAGTGGTAATGTTCCGGCCTGAGCAATTATTGTAACCGCAGCTGACTGCCATATCAGATCGGTTAGTCGGTGTTTGAAGATAATCTTTCGATATAGATCGCGATAGAAGCAGATA
>CAZOZU010000573.1:0-1534 GCA_964584355.1 uncultured Rikenellaceae bacterium | reverse complement strand
TTAATGAGCTGTTTTTCAGCACCCTGGGGGTATTTGACCTTAAGGGCAAATATTTCTATTCCCTGAAATGCTTCTGACAGTTTAGTGAGATGATCTATGGCATCAGGCTTATTGCTCTCAATGCCTATCATGGCTTTATCAACCCCGAGTGCCTTCATAAGGAGCGTGACACCAATTAGTATCTCTTCACCTCTTTCGAGCATCAGCCGATGATCAGATGTAAGATATGGTTCACACTCGACCCCGTTAATGATAAGAACGTCACATCTTTTCCCGGAAGGTACAGTGAGTTTGACATGAGAAGGAAATGTGGCTCCTCCTAGACCTACTATCCCCGAAGCCAGGCACTTCTTTATAATCTCTTCAGATGAAAGCTTTATCTCTTTGACTATTTCATCACTCCTGTCAATTGTCTCGACCCATTCATCCCCTTCAACATCAATAAAAACAGCTGTCTGCTTATACCCGGTCGTATCTGAAACAGTGTCGATTTTAAGAACCTTCCCTGATACAGATGAGTGTATATTTGAAGAAACAAATCCCTTGCTTTCAGCAATCACCTGGCCGGTTTTTACAATATCACCCTTATTAACTACGATTGAGGCAGGAGTGCCAATATGCTGGCTTACAGGTATTGCAACATCGGATGGAACAGGGAGATGCCGGATCTCACTGCCTGCTGTCAGTTTGTTTTCGCGTGGATGAACTCCTCCTATGGGAAATGTTTTCAATGATATGATGTTTTATACTTTTAAATAGTTACATTGATTATCACACTGTTTTTGCCTCAGCCTGTTCTTCAATTTTTGGTTTTCTCGGTGGAAAATTCAATTCGATAATAGAATCAGTAGGACACTCTTCAACACACTTCCTGCAGAATGTACATTTGGAAGCATCAATATATGCAAGGTTATTCTCGATGGTGATTGCATCGAATTTGCATACGTTAAAGCATTTACCGCAGCCAATACATGCTACTTTGCAAGCTTTTCTTGCTGGTCCTCCCTTATCGCAATTTGAGCATGCTACATAAATCTTACGGTCTTTCTTTGCTTTCTTCCGTAGTTCGATAATATTTCTCGGGCATGCTTTCACACAGGCTCCACAAGCAACACATTTATCATCTATAATGACCGGTAATCCGGTTTCATCGTTCATGAATATGGCATCGAAGGTACATACCCTTACACAATCCCCATAACCTAGACAGCCGTAACTACAATCTGTTTCTCCGCCATAGAGGCTATGTGCAATGCGGCAATCAGGTACTCCGTCATATTTTGTAGTGTAAGGACGATACTCTGGTGTTCCGTTACATAAAAGAACTGCAACAAGCGGCTCAATAGCAGGAGCCTCTTTACCCAGTATCTTTGCAGCCTTTTCCATAACAGTTGCACCACCTACCGGACAACTTAAATCCTCAAATGTCTCAGCTTTAACCAGGGCCTCTGCAAAATTACGGCACCCGGCAAAACCGCATGCTCCGCAATTTGCACCAGGGAGAACAGCCTGAACCTCGTCAATCCTGGGATCC
>CAZOZU010000572.1:0-1548 GCA_964584355.1 uncultured Rikenellaceae bacterium | reverse complement strand
ACCAAATTGTTTTCATATTTCTTTCCCACCAAGTATTTCTTCGTTTTTTAATTCCCGGGCAGGTTGTTTAAGAAATGATTGATTTATTCCTGAAGGGGCTAAAGTTTCCCGGACTGATTCTACACTGCACTGCATTCCTCCATGATTAATTTGTACAGCGATTTTCGCACCTTCGTTATGAACAGCATCCACAAAATCTTTAAACAATGGGATTAAAACATCATCGTCAATTCCCGTCATCTCATTATGGCACTTGCCGGAAGGATGAATATACATATGGCCTGAAATTATTAAACCCACACCACCCCGAGCGAGATTTACCCAAAATTCTTTTAGACTCGGCTTCGGGATTCCTGTATAATCATCAGCTAGGTTCTCTGCGGTTGCTGATCTGACGATACGGTTTTTTAACCTCAGATTACCGATCATCCCTGGTTGGAATAATATACTCACTTAGCCACCTCACCAATTTCACGAGGTTTCCATTCGATTGGATTGTCCCAATCTTCTGCCTTCCATTTCATCTTCGGGGGTACAACTAAATGAATAATATCTTTGAAGAAATTCAATCTTTCTTCATCAGTCATCGGTGAATACGACTCAGCTATTGACAGATTCTCTTCCAACTGCTCCATGGTTTCCATTCCAACAATGACCGTACTCACTGGTAAACTAAAAGCATACCGTAACGAACGCTCAACTTCATGGGTCAAGCTTCCTAATCCTAGTACTTTCATACCAATCGTTGCTATCCCTTTTCCATTCGCTATGGGAAGAAATTCTTCCGCAAAACTGAATATAAAATGGTCTAGAGCTGAAACCGCGATCAATGCGCTGTCAAAAGGATAACGATTCAATGCCTCAACAAGGATCTGGGGGTCAGTATGTCCACTGATGCTGATATACTCAACAAGCCCTTCATCCCTTGCCTCGATCGCTGCTTCTAAAGCTCCTCCGTTACCACAAAATGCATCAAGTCGATCAAAATCATAGACATTATGTAACCGCCACTCATTCACATAATCTGTCTGTAACCGTTTCAAGCTTGTTTCCAGCTGCCGTCTGGCTCCTTCCTTGGTTGTATCCCAAGTTTTCGTGGCAATCCACATTTCATCCCGACGATGCTTAACCACTTTTCCCATTCGTGTTTCTGACTGACCGTCTGAATATATCCAGGCTGTATCAAAATAACGAATGCCTCGATCAATGGCAGTATTTAGAATTTCAATGGCTTCATCTTCGGTACAGTTATGCTCGTCGACAATTCGCTGGCCGCCGAAGCTTAGAATTGGGAAACGTTCTCCAGTCTTTCCAAAAGGTCTGGTCTCCATAATTACCTCCGTTTTATTTGTCTATTATTATATCTGGTTGATTTATTAATAATGATCTTATTATTGGTTGTAAATCTCTCGAAATCCATGGGGATTTAGAAGATTATATATACTAAATTCGATCTGCACTCCTTTAATATAGCCCAAATTCGATTATGGTCAAGCTCAAACTCATTTAAATTCTATACAAAATACCTAATAAAAATGTCTGATCCGT
>CAZOZU010000571.1:0-1549 GCA_964584355.1 uncultured Rikenellaceae bacterium | reverse complement strand
ATGGCCCGCAGTTACAGCTATGTAACCCGGAGCAACCTCAATTTGCAGAATGGGTTTTCTGTTCGTTGTGTCAGGGATTGAGGAGTTAATAAAGTAAATGGTACTTTTTCTCTGTGGCCCTCTGTGGCTTCCCTGTGGAGCTCAGTGTAAGTTCTTTTTAACCACGGAGTTACACGGAGTTTAGCACGGAGTAACACTGTTTCATTGTTTTTCTTATACAATTCTGATAAATTGTGAAGTATATTTCATAAAATTAATTAAATTTGTGAAGTCAGATTCATAGATTATGATTACCAGAACACTTCAAAAGCCAATAGAAAAAGCCTTGTTCAAGGGTAAGGTTATCGTCATATTCGGTGCCCGCAGGGTCGGAAAGACAACACTGGTAAAACAAATCATATCAGCCAGTCCAGGCTCAAAATATATTAACTGCGAACTGGGCCAGAACCAGGATGCGCTCGAAACCACCAATACCGACCTTCTTATTTCATACCTGGGAAAGAAAACCAGTATTGCCGTTCTCGATGAAGCTCAGCATGTGAGAAATATAGGGATTGTTCTTAAGGTACTTGCTGATACATTCCCAAATCTGCAGCTTATCGTAACAGGATCATCAGGCTTTGATCTGGTCAATAAAATAGCAGAACCGCTGACCGGCAGATCAAGATTATTTCAACTCCTTCCTTTTTCCTTTGAAGAACTGCTCCAGGTTAAAGACCTGCTGACATTAAAATCATCAACTGATACGATAATGAGATTCGGACTTTACCCCGAAGTGTATGATAAGACGGAAGAAGTGGCTATTGAGGAACTTGATAACATTGCAGTTAATTATCTGTATAAGGATCTCCTTATGTTCGAAAACCTTCGCCGCTCTGATCTTATCAGGGGTCTCGTAAAGGCAATTGCTTTACAGCTCGGGAATGAGGTTTCTCTTAATAACCTGGCAAATATGCTTGGTGAAAATGTACATACGATAAAGAAATACCTGGAACTGCTTGAAAAGACTTTCGTGATATTCAGGCTTTCATCATTCAGCCGTAACCTGCGAAATGAAATTAATAAAGGGATGAAAATATACTTTCTCGACCCGGGAATACGCAATTCAATAATCAGGAACTTTAATCCAATGGATATTCGGACAGATACAGGCGGTTTGTGGGAGAATTTCTTCATTGTTGAAAGAATGAAATATCACAATAACCACAGGAGAATGGTCAATTATTACTTCTGGCGGACATATCAGAAAGATGAAATTGATCTTATTGAGGAAATGAATGGTAAAATGACCGCATTTGAATGCAAGTATAATCCCAGAAAAAAGATTTCTCTTCCAAATACATTTACAGAGACCTACCCTGATAGTAGCCAGGTAATAATAACACCAGATACGTTCTGGAAATTTATTACCTGATCTTCAGTTCCTTCAGAGCTGCAGCTTCATGTAAAAATGGCACGGATAACATATCCGCGCCAGCGAGGGGATATGCGCCAGCGAGGATACACCCCATCTCACCTACGCATTAATGCTTCGGTGAGCAAAGCAAGG
>CAZOZU010000570.1:0-1549 GCA_964584355.1 uncultured Rikenellaceae bacterium | reverse complement strand
GGCATTGGGATCAACACTGCTTGTATTATAATCGGTCTTACTGTTATTGGTACAGTAGTAACCAGCTTCACGCAGGTATTCAGGATAAGTGCGAACAATATCGGACTTGGCAAAATTGCTTCTCATGTTTTCATTGCCGTTCGATGAAGCATAAACCCCTGTAAGGATAGCATTCCTGGAAGGCGAGCTTACTGCATTCGGGCAATATGCATGAGAATAAAGGAATCCCTCACTTGCAAGCCTGTCGATGTTTGGTGTTGTGGCAAATGAATTACCATAACAACCTGTGAAATAGGCACTGTTATCTTCACTTACAATCCACAGTATGTTTGGCAACTCCTTGGGAGCCTTATGAGCACAACCTCCGGCTGCGGCTCCTGATATAGCAGCCAATCCAAGGGCTGCATTTTTTAATGATTTAATATGCATGATATATAGTTTAAAAATAGTTTGTTTTTAATCTTTAACCCACCCCGTTCCCTACACCTTTGCCGAGGTTTCGGTGGCAAAGCAGGAGGGGATCTTTTTGCTCCTTGCTCTATTCTCTGAGCTCTGAGCCTTGCGCTCTGCGCCACAATCCTTTACTTTTTGACGCTTCTTATAACATCTCCGTAACCAACGAGTTCGATACCATTATCTTCTATTGCTTTTTTCACTACCGGACTAGTAAACATTTTCAGGACAGCCTGCCTGTCTTCTGCCACATTCTCGTAACCTTTGTGAAATATTGCCTGCATCTCCTTGCTGTCTTCTGCAGGGTGTTCCACATAAATATATGTTTTCCCCTTTTCGAGTTTGCCGAGAGCCTCAATAAATTTTGTTTCACGCTGATCAGGAGTCAGTCCCCATCCCAGTGGAAAACTGACTATTCCCAGATCTTTGTTTGTTTCACCCGTATCGTCGACAAATGGCAGGTTATATTCTTCCGAAAGTCTTTTTGCGATAGGGGGTATTCCTTCATGAACCATAGCCCATCCCATATGGCCGGAAATATGTGTGAGATTCGGTATAAGCTTCTGGGCAAGTTCAATCTGTGCACGCAGCTCAGCTTCTACTTCACCGAGATTAATCTGTGCTTTTTGTTCAGTAAGTGACTGACCCGGGTATTCTTTATTCGGAAAGGTCATCGGGAAAAAGTAGCCGTTTTCATCAGTAAGTGATGGGCAATGTGTTAAAGGTCTCCATTTCATTGTTTCCCATTCACTTGTGAGTGCAACATGTACCCCAACGTCAAGTCCGGGTTGTTCATTAATCATTTTTACCGCTTCGGGAAGCCAGGGTGTTACCACCATTAATTCAGCTGATCGTTCAATGCCATCGGTAAATGATTGTATTACACCAACATTTGATCCGTGAGAACAACCAATATCGTCACCGCGGACAATAAGCTGCTGTGAGAATGTTGATATAATGCAAATCATTAATAATGTAAAAAGCAGTATTAACCTTTTCATAGTTGTGTGCGATTATTGAATTTGTATTAATTTTTCCTCATTGTAGTTAATTAGCATTCAATCCCAAATAGCAATTTAACAATTATTCACTAATT
>CAZOZU010000569.1:0-1550 GCA_964584355.1 uncultured Rikenellaceae bacterium | reverse complement strand
TCCAGGTATGTACAGCTACATTGGTGTGTTCAGCATGGGATTAATGAGTGGTTTCGGTCGTCAGGATCAGGATGAAGAAGCTCTTGAACGTATTGAAAAAGAACGAAATAAAAAAATACAGGCACTTAAGAAGAGCGGGTATAAACTCTACTGGATAGCATGCGGGAAAGATGATTTTGTATATCAAAGTGTTATTTCACTTAAAGATGTGCTTGATAAAAATGATTTTAAATATACTTATCGCGAAAGCACTGGTGGGCATACCTGGGCCAACTGGAGAATTTACCTTTCAGAATTTGCACCAATGTTGTTTAAATAGACTGTAAATCAATTATTAACCTAAACGAAAATAATTGAACTTAAATCGTAATGCTATAAAAATGTGATGAAGAAAATATTTAATACTTATTGTTCCTTTACTGTTTTCCTGTTCACAGAACGGGAAGATTGATGTTAACAATGTAAGTGTTGAATCAGGCCTGCTCTCTGGCACTATCGGGGAAGATGGTACTGTGAAGATTTTTTTGGGGATACCCTATGCCGCTCCTCCGGTTGGTGACCTGAGATGGTGTGCTCCTCAGCCGGCGGTGAAGTGGGAGGGTGTCCGCAACACAACCTCTTTCTGTCCGGCATGTATGCAGACACAGGCTCATTCCAGGCCACCATGGATAAAGGAATTCATGACTCAGGATTCACTGAGCGAAGATTGCCTATTCCTCAATATCTGGACACCGGCAGAGACTGCAGAAGATAAATTACCGGTTCTCGTATATATTTATGGCGGAGGCTTCAGCGAAGGAATTTCTTGAGTTGTATCCTTTCAGCAGCGATGAAGAGGCCGGTTTGGTACTGAAAGAATCTTCACGTGACCAGTCAAGAGTAGGCACCTGGATGTTTGCAGAGTACAGGGCAAGGACAGCGAAAAGGCCAATGTATATCTATTTCTTCGACAGGGCTATGCCATGGCCTGAATACCCTGATTTTGGTGCATTTCATACCGGAGAGGTCCCATACGTTTTCAATAATCTGAGAATGCTTGACAGACCATGGGAAGATGCTGATCATCTGCTTGCAGATCAGATATCGGACTACTGGGTGAATTTCATCAGTACCGGAGATCCTAATGGTGAAGAATTGCCTGAATGGACTCCATTTGACAGCACAAGGACAATTATCCAGAGATTGGGAACCGACATTGGACCAATTCAGATTGCAGGCAAAAAGCAGACAGATTTCTTTATTGAAATGCTTACTCCAAAAGAATAAAAAGGGAGGACTGATAAAAACAAATATAAACCGCAAAGAGCGCTATTTTATTATACCTGAAATAATTTCTTTGCGTTCTTTGCGGTTAAATTTTATTCCTACTTCAGTTCCTCTTCCATATATTTAATATTCCATCCGTCAATTGCAAGGACGGGAGTCTCTCCTGTAAGGTCTTTTTCGAGAAATGATACTTTCATCTCTCTCTTTTCGTTAGGAAGAAGTGAAAAGTAATTGTCTTCCCAGTAGACAGGTAGTACCAGATCTTTTGAATCCTTTTTGACGAT
>CAZOZU010000568.1:0-1553 GCA_964584355.1 uncultured Rikenellaceae bacterium | reverse complement strand
GAGATGCCCATCCCCAGATGTTGATTTCAGAGTCTCTCTGTAAGACCATTCCGTCACTTATTAGAACAGGGAGTATGATATTCCCATGTACACATATTGATAAAAAAACAATAATCAAACTGGTTATCAGTTGGCGGATACCTTGTTTTTTCATTTCAATTTATTTATTGATTTGTCTTTGAATCCATATTATAATAATGATCTGATAACCAAAAGTAATAATTATAAACAGAGAAGCCAGGGTTATGATTTTTAAAGTTTCCTATCCTGCCATATCATTTAAGATCAAAAGAAACAGGACAGTAATCAATATAAATATTTTTATTCCTTTACTTTTTTAGAATTATATTAAAGTCATATAATTATGAATGCTTCATACTTTACATTGTTTATAATTATGCGTTAAAAAGGGAAAAAGGGGGAATGATCACGAAATAAACCTGTAGTACAGTTCGTATGCTTATTCCATTCCGATTTTCAAATGTTCAGCCAGTAGGTCACCTTCAGGTTTATCGAACGGAACCTGAGACCAAAGTCCTTTGTAAAATAATTGTCATTATATACCAAGTACAGATCCGATAAGGGTGCAAAGCGCCATTGCAGGCGTGAGTTGATACCGAGGTTGTCACACTGATTGCTGTACTGGATCAATGTTGACCAGAAGAGCGACTTACTGAATGTAAAATCTATTTTTGGGCTCACGAGCCATAAATCAGCATCCGGATAAGGTTCGGGTAACCTTATCCCGTTGTAGTTAAGGGTAAGGCTGAAAAGTACCCATGGTTATATCCTGAAAGAGGGTCCAAAGCGTAAAGATGCATTCCTGCCATTGTAGAATTGTCCGATTGTGGATTCTGCAGTTAAAGAAAGCAGTTTTGCATTGCTTGATTGATAGGAAGCGGTAAGCTGATTATAATAATAACCGGTGTTTCCAGGTAAAGGCAAAGCACCCTCGGTACGGGTGGGATCAAAATCGCGGGTCAGGTAAATATAACGGTTGGCAAAAGTCACCTCTAAAGTGGATTGATCCCTGAAGGCAGCGTCCCAGGAAACCTCAAGGTCATGATCTGTTCTTTTAAATCGAGGCTCGGGCGCCAGTATATTATTGACATGATATTAAAACTGTGTCTGTTGATACTACCGTTGGTTGGATAAAAGTTTCGTTCAATCCGGTTACCTGATTTAAAAACATCCTTACGCGGAATATATCCCAGATCCGACCTGAATTCCTGGTCTACATAAACAAAATCGGTAGTCACAGTGTATTTCCTTGAATTATATGTCAGGGTCGCCTGTGAAGATAGAATTTGCCTGTCCATGTGTTGTCCACGAAAGCAAGATTATAATCCATCCCCACAACACGATTATATTCATCATTACTATCAAGAAAATCATAGTCTTGGAACGATTGACGGTTTAGTATGAAAAATCCGATGTTTGACCTCGAAAAGACCCTTCTTTGAATAGCAAGCATCATATTATTATTGGAAGGTATTCCGTTGTCAACATCTTCTGCTGACTGAATGTTAAGAAAACCCAGGCGCCAGTCCTGG
>CAZOZU010000567.1:0-1553 GCA_964584355.1 uncultured Rikenellaceae bacterium | reverse complement strand
CGGGAACAAAAGAGGTCAGTGGTTCACAGGACTCGATAGGAATTTCCATGCCCGGTATCAATAAATTCTTTTATGAGAAGGGTAAGTACTGGCCTTCAAAATTTGATACAATCTCAGATCCTGAAATCATCAGATGGTTAGAAGAAAGACTTTTTATGATTACACTCTGGCCAAGACCTTCAGATTTCAATGTGCTTTCCGAGACTAATATTAATTCAAATAATGTCAGATTATTGGCAGAAGCTGCTGAGACTGCATGGAATGGATTGATAAAAAAGGATATAAAAACTTTCTCAAAAGGATTTCTGGATTCATTTCATGCACAGGTTACTATGTTCCCCAAAATGATAACACCGGAAATTGAAAAAATCATTGACCAGTACAGAAAAGAAGCATTAGCCTGGAAACTTTCCGGAGCAGGAGGAGGAGGCTACTTGATATTGATCAGTGAGGAGAATATAGCTAATTCCTTTAAGATTAAAATCAGAACCAAGAATTCTGGATTGTAGTCAGGAATGAGAGGTGCGACGGTGCGACGGTGCAACGGTATGAAAAAAACAAATGAATTCCCAGGGATTTTTTATATTTGAAATTGTATTGTATATGTGGAATTTTACGATACTTAATAATTGTTAAACTAAATCTCGCTGAAAATGGGAAATTTTAGAAAACTACGTGTTTGGCAACTTTCTAAAGATCTTGCAGTCAACATCTATAAGATTACGCAGAAACAGCCTTTTACAAAGGATTATGGTTTAAAGGACCAGATTCAGAGATCTGCTGTTAGTATCCCGAGCAACATCGCTGAGGGAGATGAATCAGGTACATTGAGAGATCCATTTTGGATTCCATTTTCGATGAGTGTGATAAAATACCGCCATACCGTCGTACCGTCATACCGTCGGACCATTTTTAATTTTTCTGAGAAAACTTACCGGTATTGTCACAACAATATTCTGTTCCAGCTTGTCGATACGTATTATGACAATTTTCTTACGTCCTGTCTTTATAAGTTCACCTGTCAGACCTTTTAAGGATCCTGTCATAACTTCCACATTATCACCTTTTTCAAATTTCTCGGAGGTGACCTCTACATCTGCATTACTGTCGATAAGTAAACGCAGGTTATCGATTTGTTTCTGTGGTATAGCTACAGGGTGCCCTTCAAACGATACAAATTTAACAACACCATCTGTTTTATACACTCTGGGAAAATCGACCGATATCACTTTTACAAATACATAAGATGATAGCAATGGCTTCTCTATCAGCTTTTTCCTGTCGCTCCATGTGCGGTATGTCTTCTGAAGCGGCAGGTATGTCTCAACTCCGATCTCAATAAGCCGTGAGTTAACCTGTTTTTCAGCACGGGGACGGGTGTAGATAGCATACCACTTTGGTACTACCTGCTTTTTAAGAATAAGTGGTTTATCAGGTTCCGGTGTTGCTGGTCTGTCCATTAGTAGTATTTTATTACCAAAGATAAAAAAAGGAGGACACACGGCTCACGACTCACGATACATGGTATTTAAAAAATGATTATTAATTTTATC
>CAZOZU010000566.1:0-1556 GCA_964584355.1 uncultured Rikenellaceae bacterium | reverse complement strand
AAAAGCATATTTTATAGAGATACTGGTAATCAGGCTATTTGCATTATTGTTATATAAAAATGAGAGACTCAAGTTTAGCAATCTTAGTTAGGTTGTTGATTTATCTTTTTGTAGTCGGGTGTTCACGAAAGACGGTCATACATTGATCAGAAGACCGGCCAATTGGAGGAAAGTTTTCCGATATTCATTTCCAATAACTTTCAAAGATGTAAATGATACCTTAATCGTTAGAAATAACCTTGGGAATAATACTGTCCCAATAAATGCGGAGGTAATAAAAATAAACGGGGAAGAAGTAAATACACTCAGAAGAAAAACATTTAAATACATATCCGGTACCCTTTCACATTATAAAGTATCATCATGGGCAAGAGAACTGCCTTTCTTACTGCAAACATATTTTAATTTTAATTCACCATGGACAATTCAATACAGGTATAATGGAATCCTAAATTCGGTCACTCTCTATGGATTGCCGAATGAACAGTATACTGTCACTCAAACAGACAGAAGCTGTTAAGAAAGCTACAATTAAAGTTGAAAATATCAATGGTCCTATTCTTATATATACAGGCAAGGAAGATCCAATGTGGCCTTCAAGTAAAATGGGTGAAATGATAGTTGAAAGACTGAAAGAGAATAATTTTCCCCATTGGTATGAACATGTTGCTTATGAAAACGCAGGACATTCATTACATGAACTTGAGTTTTTTGCGGGTACGAAAGAGGGTAATAAGAAAGCAAGAATTGATTCTGAACTAAGAATACTTGATTTTCTTAGAAGACTATCCGAAAAATAATTTTTAGCAAACATATCAGGCAACACATTAGCGAATTGTTTAGCAGCTAAGTGAAACACTTAAACCCTTCTGATACAACATTGCACGCAGTGTTCCTGTAAAAATCTATGGGATTCCCTGGAGATGTTGAAATAATAAAGAGCAAAAGAATCACTGAGAAACACAACTTTTTATCAATATAAGCATTTAAAAAAACGGAGGTTATTATGAAAAAACTACAAATTCTAATCGTCCTCATGATGATTTTTACTACAAGTTTAATAGGACAACAGCAAGATGGAACTGATCCTGTTAAAATATTCGATCAGGTTTGGGAAACCCTTGATAACAATTATCCTTATTTTGCATATAGAGGAATCAATTGGGATGCCATACATAATATTTACAGTGAAAAGGTAAACTCGCAAACATCAGATGATGAATTGTTTGAGATACTATGCAGCATGCTTGGTCTCTTGAATGACGGGCATGTCACATTGGATAACGGGGAGATTGACTTTCATTCTGGGAAACTGTATGGAAAGAAAATGAAGGATTTTAAATGGCAACCGGTTAGAGATAAGTATCTATCTGGAGAATTTAAGTCAAGTCCCGATAGCCTGTTCTATTATGGTTGGCTATCGAAAGAAATCGGGTATCTCCGGATAAGAAGATTTCCATCCTCAGGAGCTGTGGAAAATTATATCGATTCGATAATTTCCGAATTGTCCCATGCCGAAGGAATTGTTATTGATTTACGAGGTAATCCCGGGGGAA
>CAZOZU010000565.1:0-1561 GCA_964584355.1 uncultured Rikenellaceae bacterium | reverse complement strand
CACCGATAGTTGTAACATCATCAGCTAACCTGATACGTACTGTGTTAGCAGTTCCACCGTCAGTAGTAATATTAGCATCGTAACCTTCAAATGTAGTAAGACCACCACCAGTTGGTGAGACAGGTCCAGCTACATCTGTACCAAAAGTTGTTCCAGTTGCCCCTGGATTAGCAATTGTAATTGTTCCGGCACCTTCAGTAACGGTTATGCCGCCACCTGCAGTTATAGTATTCCAAACAGGAACACCAGGATTACAATGACAGCTATAGCTCTGTTCCTTTTCAGACCGGTATCAACCAGAACCCTTGACGGAAGTTCGAGCTGAGCGATAAGCGAAGAAAATCCGGCGAATGTGAGTCCCAGAAAGAAGAGGACAGACAAAACACCTCCACCAAACATTTTATCAAAAAGCTGAGGCATCCAAATAAAAGTCAGGCCTGTTGAGGCAGGTCCGCTTGTCTTCATTATTTCCAGGACCTGAGGATCGCTCATTCCCATTTCATGTTTCAATACTGCGAACACTGTTCCAAATACCATTATTCCTGCCAATAGCGACACTGTATTATTTCCAATACCTGTCAGGAAGGCGTTTTTGACGGTGCCATGCTCCTTCTTCATATATGCTGCAAAAGTGAGGAAGAGTCCCCATCCTGCACCGGTATCCCATGCATTCTGTGTCAGTGCATCGAGCCATATTTTCGGATCTCCGAGTTGTTTCAGATCAGGAGTGAAAAGGTAGGCAAGTCCTTCACCTGCTCCCGGCAGAGTGACTGCTCTGATAACACTTATAATAACTATTAAGAGTAAAGAGGGTATGAGTATCTTGTTTACTTTCTCGATAGAATTTATACCTCTCCAGATAGCCAGGGCACCAAACAATATTGCAGCAGCATGAGTAAACAATGGCCAGATACTAGCCTGGTAATTATCCCATATCAACATGGCTGATTCAAAATCCGCCGGCAATGGGTGAAAGGTCATATAGACAAAATAATATATACACCATCCGACCACAACAGTGTAAAAAAAAGTTATGGCAAGTGGTACAAAAGCAACAAATGAACCTATCCAGGTAAAGCGTGAGCCCATGCTTTTTATAAATACACCTACGACTCCTGAGCGATGTTTCCTGCCGGATGCATATTCCGCAATGATAAGTGGAATGCTCCACAGGAAAAGGAAGCACAGCCATGCTATCAGAAAAGCACCTGCTCCAGTATCACCTCCACTCTGTGCAGCTATTCTGGGGAATCTCCAAATATTACCTGTTCCCACAGCCACACCAAGGGCACTTAATAACAAACCGAGTCTTGAGGAAAATCTCTGACCGGTTGATTTATCAAGTTGTTTGTTCATCTTAATTCTATCAATAGGAAAAATAGAAATTTGAATTTAATATAAACTGATAAATTGACTATAAGAAACTGGTAATAAATGTTGGTTGAATTGAATCGTTGAACATTATTTGTAATAAAAGTATATACTACCTGAAAGCATTAAGGTTAATAGAAGGTTTATTTTATTATGTAGCTAAATTTTATATATAGAGTGTATTTGGTCT
>CAZOZU010000564.1:0-1563 GCA_964584355.1 uncultured Rikenellaceae bacterium | reverse complement strand
CAAAGATTATTCAGGCAGATCTGCTAAACTGACATCAATCTATCGGGAAGTTTGTTCATTAATATGAAAACAATCAGTACAACTTTCATTATCTTTATATTATACATAAAAGCCAACAGGTGAAAATCTCACTAAGATTACTATTTATTAGTATTTCATTTGTTTTCCTGATGGTTAGTTGCCAGAGGAAATAAAATTAACCGGATGAGGTAAATTATGACATCATAAGGGGAAATTTTATAAATCCCCCTGATCTTGCACGTCCCAAAGTCTATTGGTTGTGTCTCAACGGGAATATTGATACTATAAAAGCAAGGGAAGAACTGGTTGCAATGAAAAAAGCAGGAATAGCAGGTTTTGCCCAGCCCTTACTCTGCAGGACTGACCATTGATCATTTTGATTCAGCAGCGGTTTGTATGCACCTGATGTATATCATGCCGGTACACATATGAATACTAAACGGATATGGTGGCCGAAAATCAATCCCTTCGTTGATTATCTGTCACGTGTCTCCTTCATTTTCCAGGAAGCCGGTTTTGTTGCAGATGTGGTATACTATTACGGGGATAGAATTCCCAATTCAGTTACTCCTAAAAATACTCACCTTAAAGCCGGCCCGGGTTATGATTATGAAGTCATTAATACAGAGGTTCTTCTGAATAAACTGACTGTGAAAGATGGGAAGCTGGTTCTGTCGAACGGGACTGTTTTCAGTATGCTTGTACTTGAAAATGAAGAGGAGATTAATCCGGAAGTATTAGCCAGGCTTGATGACCTCGCTGAACGAGGTGCTGTAATTGTCGGAGAAAAACCAAAATTCGTCGGAAAGGGTGAGATAAATTCAGGTATTACTCCGCAGGAGATGCTTACAGCTCTTGATGTGCCTTCGGATCTGGATTATCCGGATTACTCGAGCCTGTTACTGTTCAAAGAGTGGAACTGGTCAGGTAAGAAAATTGTTGATACTAATTTTCGGGAATATTCTTACCCCGACTTCATTGAATAAATGAGGGCGTTAATGCGGAAAGATGATATAAGACTTTAACTAAAATCGTCTGAGCATGCCCATTAGTTTTGTTCTTCTTTTATAATTCATCCGAATACCGGATACTATCTCTTCTGATAAATTATTATTGATTTGCTTTAATTGTCCTATTGTTTCTGCAATTTTGGTATAGTAGCTGTCTCCTGTATAAGGAAGGTTTGTATTGATTCTTTTTAAAAAATATTGTTCTGCTTCTGAGGTAAGTACTTTCTTATTTCTCCTGAAGAAAGTAAAAATTATTTCATCACAAAAACGGTTAGTCTCTGATATCAGATCAAAGGCTTCTTTAAAGCGTTTCTCCTTTTCAAAATAACTAAGGAGGTCATAAGGATTTTTATTTTTCAGAACATTTTCACAGGCTTTAACCTTAATATCGGCAATACCGTAAGTTTTTATTTTTAACAGGATTTTTTCATTCGGATTATTGTTTATCGAAATCTTTACTGCCTTGTCAAGGTCAGATCCGGTTTTAACACACAGGTCAAGGTATAGCTCAATGATCTTATCATCAATAAAG
>CAZOZU010000563.1:0-1587 GCA_964584355.1 uncultured Rikenellaceae bacterium | reverse complement strand
GGTTTAAAGTCATAATCGGTGACGCATCAATAACAGCAGCAGTCTCTAATATTCAAAAACCTGATAACATTTCGCTTTTATGCAATTGGATCTCAAAAAATAAAATCACCAGGCTCGGTTTCAGTTACCGTCTGGAGCCGGCAGATGCACAGCTTAGTTTTGGAAAGGTTTATCATTTATTAAAACAGAATAATCAATTTAAAGAGCAGGGAGGCTCATTGATTCAGGTTTACTTTTCAGGACTACCGGAAGCTTGTACCAGGATTCAGGATGAGTACCGGAAAGAGGTACCGGTATTTATGGGTGATGAGACACAGGTAGAGACTGCAAAAAGACTCGGGATACCTGAATCTGCCATTCCCGGGACTATCAGTGAAGGATCAAAATATGATGATGACCGGATCGCTTTTGCCAGGGATATGATCAGATCTGGTGAATACAATTTCCTTCCCCCAAATAAGCGATTTACCTATTCTAACTATGGAACGCGTAAAGACACACTTGCCGAAAGGATCATTAATAACAGACGACAAGGGTATCCCCCGTTAATGCGCGTACATGCTGGTCCGTACAATTCTGATTATGTCATGGCTAAGAAAGCTTTCAACTCATGGCTCAAAACCCTTGCCGAGACACATTACCTGGATATTATTTCTGTTGGTTCATCACAATTAAGCCAGTCGGATTTCGGTCAGGAATGGGGTGATAAACCAAATGGCGGAGGTGTGCCTATAAATTCAGAACAGGATCTTGTCGATATTTACAATGCTTCGCGTCCGATGCTGGTACGTACTTATGCAGGAACACGTAATATCCCGTATTTAGCGAGTGTTTATGAGAAGACTATCAATATCGCCTGGCATGCATTATCATTCTGGTGGTTCAACCAGATAGACGGCCGTGGTCCATATACTGTAAGGGAAAACCTTAAACAACATCTCGAAACCCTAAAGTATATTGCCAGAACGGGTAAACCATTCGAACCTAATATTCCGCATCATTTTGCATTCCGCGGAGCAGATGATTACAGTTATGTACTGTCATCATATCTTGCAGCCCGAACCGCAAAGAGAATGGGAATACGTTATTTTGTTCTTCAGGTAATGCTTAATACTCCCAAAAGTACATGGGGTATTCAGGATCTGGCAAAAGTCAGGGCTCTTCTAAAACTTGTCAGAGAGCTGGAAGACAGCACATATTCAGTATTCCTGCAGCCACGGGCAGGATTGGATTATTTTTCACCCGATCTTGAAAAAGCAAAATACCAGCTGGCAGCAGTATCAGCTTTGATGGATGACATTGAACCCGAGAATGAGAACAGTCCTGACATAATACACGTTGTAAGCTACTGCGAAGCAGTTAAACTGGCTACTCCTGACTTTATCAATGAGAGCATTCAGATCACAACAAAGGCAATTAATGAATATCGGAAGCTGAAGAGGTCAGGTATGATTGATAATATGGTTAACAATATAGATGTACAAGAGCGTACTGATGATTTATATAATGAGGTCAAATCAATTATCGCAACCATTGAATCGAACATACCCAAACCATATTCTGCCGAAGGATTATACACAATTTTCG
>CAZOZU010000562.1:0-1589 GCA_964584355.1 uncultured Rikenellaceae bacterium | reverse complement strand
TTACGAAGTAGAGAGGGGGAAAACAAGGGGGTGAGTTCATTAGATTAAAAAGTGAGGAGCACCTTGAAAATCGAATGGTTTAAATAATTGAATTACAAATATATCAGGGTTTCAACAGCACAACTCGTTATGATTTTAATTAGTTATTAAAATTATTAGACAGCAATAATACTGAATTTACAAGTGACCCGGTAATTTAAATTCTTAACGTATGGATAAAAACAGAGTAATTGGAATTTCCTTCAATATTGCAGGACTGCTCTTGATTCTGATAACCTTAACCACATGTGAGAAGCCTGAATATGACCTGCTTGATCCGGCAACTGCCGGTACATGGACCCTTTATAATACTAACACCGGTATACCTTCCAACCAGGTGCGGGATATAAAACTTGACAACCAGGATAATATGTGGGTTGCGTTTTCGGGAGGTGGAGTTGGCAAGTATGCAAACGGGACATGGACTTATTACAATACTTCAAACAGCCCGCTCGTCAGTAATGCTGTCAGTGCACTGGAACCAACTTCCGATGGAGGTATGATTATCGGTACTTATTATGGAATTTGTATTGTATCAGCATCAGAAGGCTGGAGTTATTTCATAGATCCTTATGTAACAACAATGAGGATCAATGCGATAAAAGTAGCATCAAACGGATGGATATGGCTTGGAACCCAAGACCTTGGATTTTATGTTATTTTCGAAGACGAGTATGTCAATATGTATGCTGAAGGATTTGAGAATGTGAATGCCATTGAAGAAGATGCATCAGGCAATATTTATCTGGGCACCGATAACGGATTACTGAAATGGGATGGTTCGGAATATACTTATTATTCATATATGGACGGACTGCCTGACAATGATATTGAGGCACTGTATTATGACAGCCGCAGAAGATTATGGATCGGCACCAATGGAGGTGATAAGGTTGCATGGCTTGATAGTAACGGGATCCACCAGCTTTCATTGATGAATGGGACGTCCGGAACCTTTGTCAGGGATATTTTTGAGGACAGAAGAGGAAATCTGTGGTTTGGCACATGGTGGGATGGCCTTATACAATATGACGGCGAGATACCACATTCCTATAAGGAGTACAATGGCTTTACTGAAGACGATGTAAATGCTGTGGGAGAAGATGCAGAAGGAAATTTATGGATCGGACTCTATAGTAAAGGACTTGTTAAGTATATCCTTCCACTTGAATAAAATAAGGTAAGTATGAAAAATAAACTACTGATAATCTTAATTGCATCTTTCCTGGTATATCCTCCTAAGGTATATTGTCAGGATGATAGTCCGGAGAGAGATAAATATACTCTTCTGACCATGCCCTATAACAAACGTCCTCTTACACTATACGGGGGTCAGGTTTGGGCAAATGCAGGATATAAATTCGGTGTAAGGGCAAAAACCTTTGATAATCTGGGCAATTCCCTGATACTGAAAGACGAGGGTACTGCATCGGTTTTCCACTATTATCTTTTACAAATAAAATATGGTATATTCGATTTTCTGGAAATATCTGCTGAAACAAACTACCTGAAGCATGGTGAAAGATCATTGACAACTGACTATTATAGCG
>CAZOZU010000561.1:0-1600 GCA_964584355.1 uncultured Rikenellaceae bacterium | reverse complement strand
ATAAGGTTAGATATAAGCTTTGCTCATTTAAATCCCAAAGCCTTGCAATAGCCCTTGTTTGGATAACAATTTTCAAACCTGCTGTTTTCTACAAATTGGTTTAATATTCTCACTATCTCTTCCGGTTTTATTCCTTCAATACTATCTTTCAGAGTCCTTATCCTGGTAAATGTACTCCTGTCACTTTCAGCGTATTTTACGAAATTGTCATAACCAATGGGTTTGTCAAAGTTCATGGGACCGCGTGTATTATCCATTTTCTTGTAAGGCCAGAATGTCCAGTGAATCTTATTACTATCCAGGAGTTCCCTGAAGTTTTTTACCCATTCATCTTCATTCTCACCACTTTCGCCCATCAGAATGGGCACATTATACTTCGTTCTAAAATCTACATACTGTTGTATTTCCTTTTGTTCGGGAGGCATCCAATACTTGTGAAACGTATAAGCCAGTTTGTCATCAAAAGGTTCAGAGAACACCGAAAAATCTGTCTCCCAAACTGCCCCGCCCAAAAATATAATATGGTTTTTATCAACCATTCTTATTGTACTTGTTATCCTTTTATACAGAGGCTCCAGATAAGGTTTCAGACTGTCGTTGTCAAAGTATTGAGGGAGGGGCTCATTCAATAAGTTATAACCGATTACTGTAGTATTATCAGCATACCTCTTAGCGATATCCTGCCAGATATTACAGACAATTTGTTGCATCCCTTCATCTACCATCAGCCATGGATAACCGTCACTATTATCTATATTGTCACCGGTTTGTCCACCAGGAGCACCATGCATATCAAATAATACATAAATGTTGTATTTCTCACACCAGCTAATAACATTATCAAAATACATATAACCATGCATATCCCTTCCCAGGAAATCATCATGACACAATAAGCGATAATCAAATGGCAAACGAATGATATTTACACCGGCTTCAGACAGCCACTCAATATCGGCCTCTGAGATGTAGTTCTCCAGAAAAGAATCCCAAAACGAAGTGGTTGCACTATTTCCAATCAGCTCGAGTATAGCCTGGTCTATTTTGCGAGGAGAGTTACAGTCACTCATTTTAAACATATAGCCCTCCGGAAGTAACCAATTGCCCAAATTCACACCTTTCAAATGCAATAATTCACCTTGTGGCGAGTAAATATCTTTACCATCCACATAAACATATTTTTTTTCTACCTTTTGACAAGATGTAATTATCAAAAGCAAAATAAAAAACATCCAAATTTTCGATTTCATAATTTTTGATTTAGATTTAATTACAAGATAAGTAAATAATCCACCGGGTATTTATTCAATTTACTCATTTGAGTTATAGGACAGCCTGCAGTTATAACATTATACCAAGGATTAAGAAGAAAAAACTGTTTGTTTTTACCCTTGTTATCAAGATTTAAGTATTTTGATTATGGTTTGATTGTTTTAATGAGCACAATAAATGCGAGAATCATAATAAATACTGAAAGTCCGATTTCTAACCAAATGGGCTTTGTCTTCAGGGACATTAAACTACCTATCCGTGCTCCACTTATCGACCCTGCTATTAAACACAAAGCAGGAAGAAAAATTATTTTGCCGTGAGAATAAAA
>CAZOZU010000560.1:0-1605 GCA_964584355.1 uncultured Rikenellaceae bacterium | reverse complement strand
ATATGAAACATCCTTTTTAAAGTACCAGTATGTTCTTCCGTTCTTGCCTTCCCCGCCTCTTAGATTATAGTCGGTGATAGGAGGGAGATCATTGACCGATTTGTACCAGGTGGCATTAAGTTTTCCACCGGGATTCACATCACCAAAAAGAATTCTGGCCATTCCAGTACCCTGAGCCTGGCCGTTGAAGCCAGTCCATATTATACCTGCCACATTTGGATTATCTTTGAATTGTTCCACCTCAACCATTCCGAGTGCCTGAATAACAACTATGGTATTTGGATTAACTTCTGCCACAGAGTTGATAAGATCATACTGGTTACCCGGTAAAACAAGTGTTAGCCTGTCACCTTCCTCTCCCGCAGTCTGATCATCGGTACCGGTAAAGACTACTACAACATCTGCCGATTCAGCCATTGAAATTGTTTCTTTATCAATAGGAGCAGTTGCAGATGAACGGTAAACAAGGTACAATGTCTGAGGGCCGGTTAATCCAAGCTTATTGATCTTACCTTCAATTGTTCTGGCTCCTCCGAAAGGTCCACCCATTCTTCCATCTACTGCACCGGATGCATCAAACGTTGCAAGCACATTTCCCGTAACAGAACCTATTCTGGCCTCAATTGTTCCACCGTGTGCAGGAATATTTAATCTGATGTTCATCTTCTCAATATTTGTTACATCCACTCCGGTGTATTCTGTCCAGTCACCGTCTTTAATGGTCCTTACTGAATTTTCATCGCTCATACCTGATCCAATTGTTATTCCTTCAGCTGATGATGAAAACTTTGTGGCATCATATTTCGTTGTTGAGCCATCATTCCTTACAATCTCATAATCGAGAACAAAAAATAAATTGCTCATGTTTGCCGTGTTTGCACCGGTACTGGATACCACTTCGGCTGACAAACCTCTTTCTGCCAGATAGTTCTTTATTCCTGCAAGAGGGGTAATCATATTTTCCTGTTCAGGTCTTCCTGAATATGGGCCAAGTTCAACCCTTTCTGACATTGGACCTATTACCGCAATTTTCTTAATCTTATCAGCTGCTATCGGAAGAGCTTTGCTGCTTGTTTTGGTAACTACATTGTTCTTTAATAGAACCGGGGTTCGTGTTGCCACCTCCTCTGCAAGTAAAATATGACCAGGACAATTGACCACATCAGGCTGAATATATGCATATGGCACCTTACCTTTAGGATCAAATTCACCCAGCCTCATTCGAATAGTAAAAATATTAACAAGTGCCAGATCCATATCTGCTTCAGTAATAAGACCTTTTTCAAGCGCTTCGAGAGCATAGGCTTGATAATAACTGCCACAGTCGGTATCTACACCAGTTTTTAATCCCATAGCTACAGCTTCGGCACTTGTTTCAGCATAGAAATGACCTGTCTCAATGTCTTCAATTGCTCCGCAGTCGCCTGTAACATAACCATTTAATCCATAGGTTTTCCGGGCTATTGTGTCGACATAAAATCTTTTTGCTGACATTGGCACTCCGTTTACGGCATTGTAACAGGTCATGATACTTGGCAATTTATCTTTTTCTATCAGGTTCTTATAAGGTAACAGATAAAATTCCCTCATGTCCCTGTCGTCCAT
>CAZOZU010000559.1:0-1610 GCA_964584355.1 uncultured Rikenellaceae bacterium | reverse complement strand
ACACAATAGCCCGAAAGACATATGGATTAAATGGTTATATAACGGGCGATTGCGGTGCCATCCAGGATATTCAGACAGGTCATTTATATGTCAAAACTGCGGCTGAGGCAACAGCTTATGGTTTGAAATCCGGAGTAGATACCGACTGTGGAAGTGTTTACCAGACGAGCGCTATCGAGGCTTTGAATCAAGGTCTGATCACTGAAGCTGATATAGACCTGGCTCTAGTAAATATGTTTACAATAAGAATGAGAATAGGGGAATTCGATCCTGTTTCATCGGTACCCTATTCCTCTATTGACACCAGTGTAGTCAATTCTCCGAAACATGTAGCCCTGGCTGCTGAGGTGGCCACGAAAACACCTGTCTTGTTAAAAAATAACCTTACGAAAAACTCAGATAAGAAAATTCTTCCACTTAATGCATCTGAGCTTAAGAAATTAGCGCTGATCGGGCCTCAGACAGACAAGGTTGAACTGGGACCTTATTCGGGAACACCGCTTGAAAAGAACAAGGTGACTCCGTTGGAAGGTATTAAGAACCTTCTGGCCACAAAGGGTGCAACAACAGAAGTTGTTTATAATGAGGGAGCTAATACTGTGAGTAATAGTAACCTCTTCAATGTCTATTGGTTTGAAGTTGTCAGGAAGGATGGAGCTGCTAAAAGATATGATGCATCACAACCCTCAGCCACTTCAGAAGGAATAACAATCGGCTCCGGAATAACGCCACAGAAATCTGTTAAAAGCATTGTTGACGGAGACTGGACATCATACAGAAATGTAAATATCTCCGGTATAGAAAAGATAAACCTTTTTATCACAATACCTGGTGACGGTGGATATGTGGAATTCAGGGTAGGTTCACCTGCAGGGGTGTTACTTGCCACAATTGACGCCAAAGGAACGATGGGAATGAGTGCATTAATGCCAAAAACTCTTACTGCAGAAGTCAATAAGATGGGGGTCTCAGGCAACCAGACTGTTTGCCTCGTTTACCGTGCTCCTGAAAAACCACCGATAAGCAAAGAGACAATTGATCTGGCTGCATCATCAGATGTGGTAATCCTGTTTGTAGGAACAGATGACAAGACATCCAATGAGGAAGCCGACAGACTGACACTTGATCTGCCTGGTAACCAGTATGAACTGATTGATGCTGTAGCAGCCGTTAATCCTAATACTGTTATTGTAATGCAGACACATGGAATGGTTGAGGTCGACAGGTTTAAGGATAATCCCAATATTCCAGGAATAATCTGGACAAGCTTCAATGGTCAGGCACAGGGTACTGCAATGGCAAATATTCTTTTTGGCGATGCCAACACTGGAGGGAAGCTTAGTTCGACATGGTTCAGATCAATGAATGATATCCCTCCAATTACAGATTATAACCTTCGGGGGGGAGAAAACCGGAATGGAAGGACATTATGGTATTTCAACAAGGATGTATCATACGAGTTCGGCTATGGGCTATCATATACCACCTTTGAATACAGTAATTTCAGCATCAGTAAAAATACTATAACACCCAACGATAAGATTACTGTAAATGTAGATGTTAAAAACACAGGAAGTTTCGATGGAGATGAAGTGGTACAGGTGTACATG
>CAZOZU010000558.1:0-1613 GCA_964584355.1 uncultured Rikenellaceae bacterium | reverse complement strand
ACATCATAGCCATTCTCCTTGCGGATATTCTGGATACGGTTAACAAACTCCCTGGCAATGCCTTCGTAACGAAGCTCATCGGTAACTGTTATATCAAGAGCTACAGTGATCTTTCCTTCATTGGCAACCTGCCAGCCGGGAATATCCTCAGAGATGATTTCAACATCATCAGCAGTAAGTATTATCTGCTGTCCGTTGATACTTATGGAATGTGACCCATCGACTTCAAAAGATGCTATCTCCTGTTGTGATAATCCCGATATGGCATTGCTTATCTCCTTCATCATTTTGCCATATCTCGGACCGAGTGCTTTGAAGTTCGGTTTGATCTTTTTTACAAGAACAGATGATGTGTCTTCAATATATTCCACCTCCCTGACATTTACTTCAGTAAGTACCAGATCTTTAACGGCTTCGAATTTATTTTTAAATGTTTTATCCGGAAGGGGTATCATTATCTTTGCCAGAGGCTGGCGTACTTTTATACTTACCTTTCTTCTTAATCCAAGGATCATTGAAGATATATTCTGTGCAATGTCCATTCTCTCTTCCAGATCCTTATCTATAAGTTTATCATCATATTCGGGGAAAAGTACCAGATGCACTGAATCTCCTTTGTGTTTTCCGGTAGTCATATTAAGATCACGGAAAAGCATATCCATATAGAAAGGTGCTATAGGTGCTGCGAGCCTGCTGACTGTTTCAAGACATGCATATAGTGTCTGATAGGCAGCAATTTTATCCTGATGATAATCACCTCCCCAGTACCTTTTCCTGTTAAGCCGTACGTACCAGTTACTCAGCTTCTCTGTTACGAAATCCTGTATTGCCCGCCCGGCCTTTGTTAAATCATAATCCTCATAGCATCTTCCTACCTCTTTTACCAGGGAATTAAGAAGAGAGATGATCCAGCGGTCTATTTCAGGTCTTTCACCTACAGGGATCTCTTCTTCTGTATATCTGAAATTATCGACATTTGCATAGAGGGCAAAGAAGGAATAAGTGTTATAGAGTGTACCGAAGAATTTACGTTTTGCCTCATCCACACCTGCAAAGTCAAATTTCAGATTATCCCAGGGTTGTGAATTGGTGAGAAGGTACCAACGCAGTGGATCTGACCCATATTTTTCGATCGTTGAGAAAGGATCAACAGCATTTTTAAGGCGTTTCGACATTTTGTTTCCGTTTTTGTCGAGCACCAGTCCGTTTGATATGATATTCTTAAATGAAACTGAATCGGAAACCATCACTGCTATTGCATGCAGAGTGAAGAACCAGCCTCTTGTCTGGTCGACACCTTCTGCAATAAAATCAGCCGGGAACACATCACTGAAATTCTCTTTGTATTCAAAAGGATAGTGTACCTGTCCGTATGGCATCGAACCTGAATCGAACCATACATCAATAAGATCGGGTTCGCGGAACATTTTCTTTCCTGAAGGACTGACCAGAATTATCTCATCAACAAAAGGACGGTGCAGATCAAACTTCTCATAGTTCTCCTGTGAGTTATCCCCCGGAACAAAATCTGCCAGTGGATTTTTTTTCATAAAACCGGCTTTCTTTGATTTTTGTATCTCCGCTTTCAGCTCTTGTGCCGATGGTTTTAATTT
>CAZOZU010000557.1:0-1615 GCA_964584355.1 uncultured Rikenellaceae bacterium | reverse complement strand
ATATCTAGTCCATTCGATACGGTATTCTCATTGTTCCATCGACACCGCATTGCTGACAAATATTCATCATTAAATGCCACGCTGGGTAATTATGGCTTGCCTTTTTACCAGATAAATTTCTTTGATCGTGTTTCTGATCCTGATAAATTTCTGTATACAACATACTATCCATTTATTTTTCAGCCGGATAATGCTGTTTTTATGAATACACAGGTGCCATTTACAGAAATGGTATGGACATACGGAACTCCCCGGGAAACTTCAGAACAGACCTTCAGGGTACAACATTCACAAAATGTAAACAGGTTTTTCAATTTTGGTCTTATTTATGATATTATATACAGTCTGGGTCAGTATAATTACCAGAGAGCAGAAGATAAGACATTTACTTTATACTCTTCCTATACCGGACCTAAATATAAAGCCTATTTTTCAGCGGGTATTAATAATATAAAATCATATGAAAATGGAGGAATATCAGAAATCGACGATCTCTCTTTAGACACCAGGGAAGTACCGGTAAACCTTGGTAGCCTGAATACAGCAATAAGCATGCTGAAAAACAAAAATATACTTCTGGTCCAACGCTATACTCTCGGGGGGGAAAAACATGAAGGAGATACTACAGGAAAAGAACAAAAAAATTTTCTGGGATTAAGCGGAACATTCTCGCATATATTTACATGGGAGAATAACAGCAAAACCTATACAGATAATTCTCCCGAATCAGGATTTTATGATACGGTTTATATAAGCAACACAAATACGTTTGATTCTATTTATTCACAGAGTATAAAAAATACACTGAGATTTGATTTTACCACCGATGAGACAAGAAAAGTCAGTCTGGGAGCAGGAGTAGGAGTTCGAAATGAACTATGGAGATACAGCCAGATAGTTTCTACACACGATACAATTATTGTTGATACTTCAAACTGGAACCGGAACAATAATGTGCTGGTGGGCAGGTTATACAACAATTTGGGAGAGAATTTCAGGTGGATTGCGAATGGAGAGCTTTATCTCACAGGTTACAGAGCAGGCGATTTCAATCTTTCAGGAGAGATAAGAAAATCATTCGAATGGGAAAAGGGAGTAGCATCATGGCTTATCAGTGGAAGTATAATTAACAGGCAACCCTCATTCTGGTATGAACAGTGGGGAGGAAATCATTTTGAGTGGCAGAATGATCTGAATAAGGAATTCAGGGTCGATGTCGGAACATCATTTATTTATCCTGCCCGTAAAACTGAGCTAAAACTGAACTATGCAATTATTGATAATTATACAGGCTTCGATGAATATGCAATGCCTTTTCAGCACCAGGGGGGATTATCAGTTGCAGCCTTAACCGCAAAAAAAGAATTCATAGCCTGGAAATTTCACTTCAATATGGATATACTGGTGCAGAAAAGCAGTAATACCGAGGTTCTTGACCTTCCCTTATTTGCCACCAGAACGACCGGATTCTTTGAGCATCTTTTACGTTTCAAGAAAACAAATGGAAGACTTAACACACAGCTAGGGGTAGAACTGTTTTATCATACACTTTATCATTCTTATGCTTATATGCCTGCAACCGGAAGGTTTTACAACCAGTCGCTGGTAAAGACCG
>CAZOZU010000556.1:0-1616 GCA_964584355.1 uncultured Rikenellaceae bacterium | reverse complement strand
TGTATCTTTTCAAAATTATATCCGTGAGTGTCGCCAACAATCACGTAATCGGGATTTACATTATTGATAGAGTAACCCACATTGTACATTGCATGTATGATTCCGGCTTCACCTATAACATATGCACTTCCTTCCGGATTCTGGCTTGCCAGGAAAGCTGCTGTTGCCAGGGCACTGGTATAAAAGTGTTCCACACCCACGATTATTCCAAGTCTTTTAAGCTTTTCATGAAGCTCTTTGGGCGTTCTCTCACTGGAATTTGTCAGAAAAAGATACTTTTTTCCTGAATTCTCCATCCATGCAAGAAATTCATTGACGCCAGGCAATAGTTTATTGCCATGATATATCACTCCGTCCATATCAATTATGAATCCGGTCTTGTTTTTGATCTTTTCAATGATATTTTCCATTTTAATAATTTACTCCATTTAAAAATGATTGCAAAGGTCGTAAAGTTTTAAATAGGTTACAAAGATATGCAGGTTAAAATATTATTTGATTGATCTTTAAACACCCTCCCCATTAAGCTTTATCATCTTATCTGTTGAGAAATCATTTTCTGGCGTATGTCCATTAAGAGGCAAAATTTTTTCATGAATTGCATCTATTATCCATCCGGGTTGGGGAAAGAAATACTCTTCCATTTCAAATGCCGGGGTGATCCAGTTGCGTGAACCGACAACGACAGGTGGCGCATCAAGGTAATCAAAAGCCAGTTCCGTAATTGTCTGAGCCATCTCTTTCAGGAATGAACCCCTGGAGGAGGCATCGCTGGTAAGAAGGATCCTGCCTGTCTTCTTAACTGACTCAATAACAGGCTTATAATTAAATGGAACAAGTGTCCTTGCATCTATAATTTCAGCACTTAGTCCCCAGTTCTTGTTAAGCAGGTCGGCTGCTTTTATTGCGGTATATAATGTTGCACCTATTGTGATAATAGTAATATCTTCACCGCTCCTCTTTATATCAGGTTCACCTAATGGTATTTCATAATATCCCTCAGGTACCCCCGGTTCATGAAACATTTCACCGACATCGTATATTCTCTGGCTCTCAAAGAAAATAACCGGATCCGTGCCCTGAAGTGCACTGTTCATAAGTCCTTTGGCATCATAGGGTGTTGCAGGAAATACGATTTTCAGACCTGGAATATGTGCAGTCAGTGATGACCAGTCCTGTGAATGTTGAGCTCCGTATTTAGATCCTACTGAAACCCTTATCACCACAGGCATACTAATGGTATTCCCGCTCATCGACTGCCATTTGGGCAACTGGTTAAAAACTTCATCTCCTGATCTTCCGAGGAAATCGCAATACATGATCTCGGCAATAACTCTTCCCCCACACATTCCATATCCAATGGCAGCACCGACAATAGCACCTTCTGATATTGGTGAATTGAAAAGCCGGTGATAGGGGAGAGTTTCGGTAAGTCCTCGGTATACTGCAAATGCCCCTCCCCAGTCACGGTTCTCTTCACCCCATGCTGCAAGTGTGGGATCTTTGTAAAACCGGTCAATTATAGCCTCGAAGATACCATCACGAAGCTGGAAAAGCTTTGCTTTTGAAACCTGCTTCTCTTCGCTGTCAATATAAAATCTCTCCTTATTTTTTAT
>CAZOZU010000555.1:0-1624 GCA_964584355.1 uncultured Rikenellaceae bacterium | reverse complement strand
AACAGCATATCGTTAATAAATGAATATGAGGCCGAGATAAGGTAAATCCCTCCTATCCCGTTATTGCCTTTAAGCCCTGCAGATACAATAAGCGGATAACTGGTATTCTTAAGGTTGAACAGAGTGCCATCCGTAATAATGAACGGATTATCCTCAACTACACTTTGAGGGTCATTTACAACAAGCTTCCCATTGAGGGCTGTAAAAAAACTGATATAATTGGGAACGATGTTGAATGCAAATCTCACATCAGGATAAAAGTTAAATTTCGGAGAGTCTGAAGTATCTTTATCAAGAAGAAGCTGAATACCTGCTCTGAAATTCCATTGCTGAGTGCTTTTATTAATGAACGGACTCAGAGCAGCAATATATTTTGAACCATCATACACCGTAATCGATGGACGGTAAAAATCAAAACTAAATCCTGATCCCGCATAAAAACCTTTGAATAATGTTGCCATTGAACCTTCAAGTCCTGCGTGATGCTGATACAGGTCAGAATTATTAAAGAAAAAATCATAATCCAGATTAATATCATAGGTAAAGTTCGTTGAATCGAGAGTGATTGATGAAAATGACATGTTTGCTGCCGGATTATAGTAATTGAGCCTTATGTCTTTCTTTTCAGGTGAATAAGTAATACCGGGATCATAGCCGTAAGCATACCTTGTTTCCTGGCTGAAATCAATAAATCCTTCAAGAAGAGCATGTCTGAAAAATTTCTTTCCGAATAATGAAACATCATTATCCATGTAACCGGCATAAACCTTTTCATCATTGTCGAGCTTTACTTTTCCGTTTGTTGAGAAATGCCGTGCATATAAACCGATGGCTCCTTTTTTGGAACGTTCATTTGTAATGCTTAGCTCTGCAAAGGGTGTGATATAATTTCCAATCCCCAATTTCACATAACTCTTATAAAGCTTTGGCAGGGGATCAGGAAGCAAAGATGCTGCCTTAATAGGACTTATCGTATATTCAGGGAAATAGGGTTTGGTTGTAATCTGATATGTAAAGTCAGGTTTTATTCCCGCCGTATCGCTCATATCGGGCAGATAACTTCTCTTTTTAACCAGGGAAAGACTTGGTTTATAAGGATTATAAAGGGTAACTTCCCGTTTAAGATCCTGCTGACCTGATTGTGCAGAGACGGGAATTATTACCAGAACTACAAGTAACTTTATGAGGAAAATTCGTTTTATCACAATATGGATCATTTTAGTTATTATTCTGATCAAGGGCATCCAACCGTGATCTTACTTCATCAAGAATTCCATCATCATCTATTGTATAATAATCTTTAAGCCCAAGAAGAGTTCCTCGTGCCTGAAGAATATCACCTTTTTTTACACTTATATCCGAAAGAAGCAGGAAGACTCTGGCCATCCAATACTGATGGGGAGTATTCTGGTCAATAAACTCAGTGGTAACTTGCTCAGATTCAGTTAGTTTATCCTGCCTGTAAAGCAGGTCGGCCACTCTGTATTTAGACTCCGCACCTTCCTCACTGGCAACTTCAGTTGCTGTTTTCCTGAAGTCCTCAAGTGCTTCACTGAAATTATTAAGACTGTAGTTAGCTTTGGCTCTCATGAATATTGCTTCCCTGAGAAGCTCTTCAGGAACA
>CAZOZU010000554.1:0-1625 GCA_964584355.1 uncultured Rikenellaceae bacterium | reverse complement strand
AGACAAAGATTTCAGGATCAGGAATAAAAGCGTGGAAACAAAAATGATAGTGATTGCAGATGGAGATATGATCAGAAATGATGTAAGCAAGACAGGAAATTCAGCATCACCATATCTGCTCGGTCAGGACAGGTACACAGGAGAAATGTATGGGAACAGGGATTTTCTGATCAACTGCATGAATTACCTGGTTGATGATAAAGGACTTTTAGAACTCCGGTCACGTGAAATGAAAATGAGACTCATGGATAAACAAAGGATCAGGGAAGAGAGAACATTATGGCAGCTCATTAACATTGCCGGACCTGTTTTGATAGTGATCATTGTGGGAATAATTTATGGTGTGATCAGGAGATATATTTATACAAAATCCTTATAATGAGTAATTTAGTACTCAGGAATACAATTATATCTGGAGTATTGATAATACTCCTGGTTATTGTAATTCTGGTAAGGGACAGATCACCATATGGGAAAAAGCAAAGTTGCTTTGCAGCAGTGCCGGAAAAGGAGATAACAGAAGTAGAGCTTATACAGGGTGAAAACAAACTTGTACTGTCAAAAACAGACGAAGGATGGAAAGTAAAAGGTATGATGGAAACAAGGAAGAATGAAATACTCTTCCTGTTGAGAATATTAAAGGAAATAGAGATCAAATCTCCTGTTTCACCCGACTTATTCGAAAAAGAGATAGCTGGCAACGAAATCCAGCCAGTAAAAGTAAAGGTATTTGAAGGTAAGAGAGTGCTTAACTCATTCATAGTCTACAGAACCGGATCAAATATATATGGTAATATCATGAAGAAGAAGTCCCGGACCTTGCCATTTATTGTATATGTGCCCGGTTATGAGGGAGATATAGGCTCTCAATTCACTGTTGATGAGTATTATTGGCAGCCTTATAATATCTTTAATCTTCTTCCTTCGGAGATATCATCGGTGACATTTGAAAACTATTCTGAACCGGCATCTTCATTCACGATAGAAATGAGTGAAGGCATATTCGTACTTGTTGATTCACTGAAATGTTCATCGGGGTGGGATACAGGAAAAGTAAAACGTTATATTTCTTATTTCACATGGGTCCCTTTTGAGGATCGGCAATCTGGTCTTCCTGATGATTTTAAAGAGAAGATCACAGAAAACGATCCGCTTTTCAAACTTATGGTCAGGAAAGCAGATGGAGGAGAGACTGCTCTTACTCTTTGGGAGAGGTATGATGCTGACACCGGGGAAAAAGATAGTGACAGGCTGTGGGGAAAGACAGGTGAAAGGGATGAATTTTTCATAATAAGGTATTTTGACATTGATCCCCTTTTAAAGAAGGTATCCTATTTCTGTAAGGAATAATTATTCTAATAGTTCAGGGCTGAAGCCCGAGGTTGGTTGTAAATCTCCCACTTATATTTTTTTGTTTGAGAGAATATATTTTTTTCGTAATATTGATAAATAAGAATTAAGCTGTTCTAACTTCTTAATACGTTCATTTTGAGTTAAATAATTAATTTTGAATTCTAATAAGTCATTTTAAACCGGTATCATCATGAAATTTGTAGTGTCCAGCATTGAACTTCTTGGTCATCTTCAGGCCATCAGCAGGGTAATAAGTTCGAAGAATACTCTTC
>CAZOZU010000553.1:0-1631 GCA_964584355.1 uncultured Rikenellaceae bacterium | reverse complement strand
TGTCTGTTCTTGCCTCAATACCGATCGGATCTCTTTCCGACAGGATTGGCAAAGAGAAAATCCTTATTATCGGATTCATTATCTACGCTGTAGTTTATTATGGTTTCGGCATTACATCCAGCACGGGGATAATTACGTGTCTTTTTGCTCTTTATGGTTTATATTCAGCCGCCACCGACGGGATTCAAAAAGCTTTTATTTCCGATATAGTCGATAGTAATAAAAAAGGAACCGGGCTGGGTATTTACAATGCCCTGCTTGGTATTACACTGCTCCCGGCCAGCTTGATAGCCGGGTTTCTCTATGATAAGATAAATTCTTCTATTCCTTTTTATTTCGGGGCTTCAACAGCTGCACTATCAGCTTTGCTTATGTTTTTCTATTTCCTGAAGTACAGAAATATTTAAAAATCCTTCGTTTTACTTAGTGAAGGACTTTGTGTTCCTTCGTGGTAAAAAACACTACCGGGGAGTGACAAACATCAATAGTAAAGTGAAAGATCCGCGAAAATCTGTGTCACCCGTGGTGAATATTTTTTAAATTTATCATCCATAAATAAATTGATTTAAAATGTTTAATTGAATATGTCATGAAAATGAAAAATCAAAGTCACCAAAAAGGAGGTATTGATATTGCAGCTATGTTCATAACTGCCCTGGCTGCATTCTTTATTTTATCAGGTTGTTCATCAGAAAAGAAAGTTACCAATGCCGGGAAACTTGGTTATCCTGAAGGCAGTAAGGTAATTTTGCTTCATTGTGATGATGCGGGAATGTGTGAGGAGGCAAATATTGCAGTTGCCCATTATTTTGAGACAGGAGACATAAATTCAGCTGCGGTTATGGTACCCTGTCCTTATGCGGAAGAACTTGTTGAATGGGCAAAAACACAGGATTCGCCTGATATAGGAATCCATCTCACACTTACCAGCGAATGGAAAGAATACCGTTGGGGTCCTGTTTCAGATTCCTCTCTGGTCGCGGGATTGATTGATCCTGAAGGAAAATTGTGGCATGATGTTCCTGATGTGGTTACTCATGCTACTGCAGAGGAAGTTGAAACAGAGGTGCGTGCACAAATCGACAAAGTGCTGGCTATGGGATTTACACCTACCCATATTGATACTCATATGGGAACACTTTATGGATCGACAGAATACCTCAAGGTATTCCTGAAAATTGCTAATGAATATAATCTGCCTGCAAATGCCATTGATCTATCCGACCCCGAAATAGCAGAGTTTTTCAAACAGGCAGGCTATCCTATCAATGAAGAGGTAGTGGGATTATTAGATGATTATGCTTTACCAAAACTTGATTTTTTTTCCAGTGTGCCTGAAGGTAAAACCTACGAAGAGAAACGGGAAAATTTTTTCAATCTGTTGAATTCGCTTGAGCCAGGAATTACAGAGATAATCTTCCATCCTTCGGTCGAAACAGATAATCTCAAAACCATAATGGTTCCATGGCAGCAAAGGGTATGGGAGGCTCAACTTTTCTCAGATCCTGTGGTAAAAGAATTCCTTGAAGATAATGATATAATCATCACCACCTGGAAAGAGATAATGAAACGACATGGAAGCTGATTGTAAAAATTATACTTTTGCATTTCATAAGTATAATAAATGGCTG
>CAZOZU010000552.1:0-1637 GCA_964584355.1 uncultured Rikenellaceae bacterium | reverse complement strand
GACAATTATGAAAAAAGCAAGTTTGGTATTTATTACCCTTATCGCAACACTTTCAGTAAGTTTTGCACAGAATGCAGACGATGCATTGAGATATTCACAGCTGTTTTATACAGGCACAGCAAGGTTTATGTCGATGGGAGGTGCATTTACTGCCCTTGGCGGAGATATTTCCGCATTAAGCCAGAACCCTGCAGGAATTGGCTTATTCCGATCATCAGAGATAAGCATTACCCCTCAGCTGTTTCAGATAAAAACAACAGCAGGACTTAATGGCACAAATACATCGGATTATATTTATAATTTTAATATGGCTCAGGCAGGAATTGTGGCAAATATAATTAACAATAACTCCGAATCGGGACTAATCTCCCTTAATATTGGTTATTCATTCAATAAAACCAATAATCTGAACCAGAGCATTATAATTAAAGGTATAAGTGATAACAGCTCATTAGCCGATTTATGGACAGATAACGCTGAGGGATTATACAGGGATGAACTGGCCAGCCTGGCTCCTGATGCGTATCTTGCATGGGAAGCATGGATCATTGATTCGCTTCCTGGTTCAAATACATCTTATGGGACAGTATACTCAAATTATGGTGATGATCCTCCATCAATATACGGGCAAAACACAAGAAGGCTTGTTACATATGATGGATATACCGGAGAACATGCAATATCAGCAGGGATCAATCTTTCCAACAATCTGTTCATAGGTGCAACATTAGGAATAAGCCACCTGAACTATGCCAGTCAGTACGAACATCTTGAATCTACTGAAGCAGTACTGCCGTCAGAATTCGAAGACTTTAATTATACATTTTATTACAGTAATGAAGGTACAGGTTTCGGATTAAAGTTAGGTGCAATCTACAGACCAATAAACATACTTAGATTGGGCTTTGCATTCCACTCACCAACAATATATAAAATAAACGAGTACGTTTATGATAATATCACCTCAAATTTTTCAGATGGAGGACATTACAACCCATCCAATGAACCTTTAAGATACAGCTATGCCCTTACAACACCTTTCAGGGCAATGGCCGGTGCTGCCATCCAACTTAAGAAACTTGCACTGATAAGCGTTGATTATGAATTTATTGACTATAGTACTGCAAGATTCTCCGATACAGGTGATGATTATAATTACAGCTCTAAAAATGCAACAATAAAAAGTACATTAAAGGCCGCTTCTAATATTCGTTTAGGTGCAGAAGTCAGATTAAACAGATTATACCTCAGAAGTGGATACAGCTATTACGGAAAAGTTTGGGCAGACCAGGAACTTAACAGAGACCTGGACTATAATTCATTCTCATTCGGAGCAGGTTTCAGGGAGCAGAATGTTTATGTTGACCTTGGATTCAGTACTCTGATGAATCCTCAGCAATATGTTCTTTACAGCTCAAGTGTTGAATCGCTAATATCAGATATGAGTATAACCAGGAATATGTATACAGTTACATTTGGTTATAAGTTTGGATACTGATACTTTGTTTAACTTCCTTTAAAGAGGCTGCTATGAATAAAGTAGCCTTTTTTTTATTCAGAGGCAAAGGGCATGGGGCATGGAGCACAGGGCACAGGGCGCAGGGCACAGGGCACAGGGCACAGGGCACAGGGCACAG
>CAZOZU010000551.1:0-1645 GCA_964584355.1 uncultured Rikenellaceae bacterium | reverse complement strand
CTTCCTTATAAAATTTGCTCCTTTCTTCCTGACATGGTTTATCCTTACCCTTTTATTCCTGGTAATGCCAAATACTAAAGTGAAATTGTGGCCAGCTCTTGTTTCGGGAATTATAACAGGGACAATGCTAAAGGGTTTGCAGTGGGTTTACCTTGATCTTCAGTTTGGAATAACAAAACTAAGTGCAATTTATGGTGGTCTTGCTGCTATACCTTTATTTATAATCTTCCTGCAAACAGTCTGGACGTTTGTTTTGATTGGAGCCGAACTCTCCTTCGCCAACCAGAACTTATCTCGTTATGAATTTGAGTCTGAGGCATTGAATATAAGCCAATTCCAGAAACGGGCACTTATAATATTGATAATGCATATGATAATCAGGAATTTCGCTGTTGGTGAAAAACCTGTTAGTGCCGAAAAGATTGGTAAATCACTTAAGATACCTGTTCGTCTGTCCCGTGATATTTTACAGGATCTGAAAAATGCCAATCTTGTGTCTATTATTAATGAAAAGGATAAGCTTCAGAGGTTATATCAGCCGGCACTGGATATTAATAAGCTGACTGTAAATTATGTACTGTCGCGTCTTGATAAAAAAGGAACTCAACAACAGATAGCTTTAAAGAATAAGGAATATGTAAAGGTGGTTACGATGCTTGAGAAATTTGATAAACTTGCAGCGAAATCTAACCACAATATACTGATTAAAAATCTGTGATGACATCTGTCTGAATAACAGCATCTTTCGGAAGTCTCTTCTTACCGTATTGTTCAACAAAACCTATAAAGTCAGAGAAGGAATCCCATTTGTAAAACATATAATGAGGCATAGGAACAATAATCTGTTTTGTATGTTTTTCTTTCTGCCAGTAGTTCTTTACATTCTTTGACGGGAAGATACGGTCGTTTTCACTTGTAACAGCATAATCCCATATAAATCCCGGTACAGTCTGTTCCATTATCCTGTTGTAGAGCCATCTTAGTTCATCATGAAGCGATTTTATTGTCCTTTGTGGAATACGTTCAGAATTGGTCATGTATGTTCTCTTGTCACCAAACATACGGAAATAAAACTTCTCCATGTTTGTCTTAGAAATATTTTCCAGGGTTCCTTCAAATATCTTTAAAGGGATTCCGAATCTATCGTCAGCGGGTATTGGAGTGCCGTTAACAGCTATGGTAAGATCGGGTTCGATTCCTGTTTTTGAAGACAGGTATTCAGCTGCCCATACACCAAGAGACCAGCCTATTATGATGATTTTCCTGTAAATCTTCATCTCAGGCAATACCAGGGCTTCATCAGCAGAATAATTGTAAAAAAGGATGAAATCAAAGTCATCTGTACACAATGGTGTGAATACATTCTCATCAGCACCCCATCCTCCGAAAAGGACAATAAGCTGATCATTGGTATCCCTTCGTCTTATAGGTCTTCATTCTGATATATGTAAGTAGAACCCTGATTACCCAAATATAAAGATAAGGTAATTTTTTACTTACTATGCAAGGATGATCATTTGATGGGGAGCAGAGTATGAAATATAAAAAAATAAGAGGAGAAGGGGTGGTTGTGAAAATCAGGGAGCGGGTATTATTTATGAAATAATTCCCGTGTCTACTGTCTGATAAAAGGATGGAACCATGG
>CAZOZU010000550.1:0-1648 GCA_964584355.1 uncultured Rikenellaceae bacterium | reverse complement strand
ATATTTAAGCCGTAATCACCACGGCGCCTGTCCCGGTTGTGCAAAGCACAATCGGAACCATCTCTCCTAACGGCAAATTTGGATAATTTTATTTAAAGAATACCAGTTTTAAACAAAAAAGAAGGTCCCTATTTTATACTTTACCGATATTTAATTATTCTTGACGAGTAAAAACCATAATCAGATATAAACCTGACAAGATAAATACCCGGGTGGATACAGGTTAACTCTAATTTAAGTTTGTCTCTTCCTGCAATAGGGGATGACTTGACGATTCTGCCATTCATATCTCTGATCTCAAGCCTGTTATACCCAATGATGTTTTCAAAATGAATAATATCACAAAAAGGATTTGGATATATTTTTACTTGTTTGTATGGTTGATCAGATTTTGTGATATATGTCACATTTTGTGCAATGATCAGGACATTATCAAGGTAGAATCTTTTTGACACTGATTCAAATTTTATTTTGGCTGTTGATCCTGCATCTGTTAATACCATATCAACAGTCTGAAATTCATCAGACGGTTCCAGCGGATCCCCGAGTGGAGAATCATTAAGATAAACCTGAACAATAGTAGCATCATCCGGCCATCTTGAGATATCGAACCTGAGAACAGGAATCCCATCATAACCGTCCAGGTCGATTGATGGAGTCTCTATCCATCCGGGCACATCAGCTATACCGAGCTTAATCTCACCTTCGGCCGAGTAGACCTTATATCCGCTCCAACCCGGCTCGGAAGTCCTGGTGTCAAGTGTACCGGACTGATCGTATGTGGAGGGAGATGAATGAGTACCTGTGGTAAAACCTGAAAAATCTTCATAGAATACCACTGACTGTCCATTTAAAGCAGGCCAATGGCTTAAGTAGCAAATAGAAACAGTCATAATGATTAAAAGCAGCGATTTTTTCATACTGATAAATATTTATTCCTGTAAAAATTAGCACATGCTAATATACTTAAATTTAATTTTAATTCACAGGTAATTTTGAATAAAATCCTACCTTAGTAAAAATTTACTTTCTGATTCTAACCAAAATTCAATAACTGTGAAAAAATTACTTAGGTTATTCATTATTACAGCTTTAGCTGTATTATTAGTTCCCTCTTGCAAAAATGATACAGGAGTGGATAAAAGCAATCCTTTCTTCAGTGAATATGACACTCCTTTCAATGTTCCGCCGTTTGAAAAAATAATGGCCAAACATTATATGCCGGCTTTTGATAAAGGAATGGCCGATGGAAAAAAAGAGATAGAAAAACTGGTGAATAATAAAGAAGAGCCCACTTTTGAAAACACTGTCGAAGCTCTGGACAGATCCGGAGAACTTCTCACAAGAGTCACCACTGTATTTTATGGCCAGGCAAATGCAAACACCAACGATTCGCTGCAGAACATAGAAATGGAAATTTCACCGAAGCTTGCAGCATACAGTGATGAGATCCTTCTTAATCCGGAACTCTTTACAAGATTGAAACATGTTTATGATAACCAGACCGATTATGATCTTAATACCGAACAAAAATTCATCCTGGAAAACCTTTACAAATCATTTGTAAGAAATGGGGCAAATCTGAACAAGGAAGACCAGGATTCCCTGAAAAAGATCAACCAGCGACTCTCTGTTCTTACAGTTAATT
>CAZOZU010000549.1:0-1648 GCA_964584355.1 uncultured Rikenellaceae bacterium | reverse complement strand
TCAATTCAATCCTCCTCCCTATGAATATGAATACAATCTTATGCCGTTTGATATATTGTCAGGGGATTCAGGAATGAGGATATCTCTTATTAATCGCACTCCGGTAAAATCAGAATTGGAGCGCTGGGAAGCTGAGACTGAAGAATTTAAAAAGGAGTTTAATAAGATAGCTGTATATAATGATTAATCCTGGGGCCCCAGAACCCAGGAACTAGTACCCAGTATCAATTATTTTAAAAAAGATGCCAGTTTATCAATCAGCTGATTGGCATATATTGGTTTAAGAATATAATCATCAAATCCTGATTCAAGTATTGTTTCCATATCATCCGACATGCCATAAGCTGTTTGAGCGATAATCGTAATATCTTTTCTGAGCTCCCTTATTTTCTTTGCAGCAGTATACCCGTCCATTACCGGAAGCTGAATATCCATTAAAATAATATCGATATCAGCATGATTTTCAACCATATTGATAGCTTCCTCACCATCGCCGGCATTCACCAGATCCGCTCCTGCTCTCTCAAGTATCTTATTCAGATAGAGACGGCTTGACAGATCATCTTCAACTATAAGTATCTTATTCCCTTTCAGAGTATCAGTTAACATAATATATTTTTTATTCAAAGAGCCCTTCATCCCTTAAAAGAAGCAGGATAGCAGACTGCGACACTACAATATATTTTTCTTTATTGAATTCAATTTCGATAGCATTGTTCTGCAGATATACAGCCTGGTCGCCCTCTTTTGGCTGGAGTGGAACATATTTCGGCTCATCGGCACTGTTTTTCCATGGTTCATCACCATCGTTTATTGATGGGATCGGATACCCGGGCCCCACTTTAAGAACATAGCCGATCTGTACCTTTTCATTCTCATTAACCCCCGGTGGAAGATAAAGACCACTTTTTGTCTTTGATTGTGGAGTCTTGGGTTTGATAAGAATCCTGTCACCAACGACAACTAATTTCTGCAGGTCTTTTTCGTCAAGTAGTACATTCATAGCAAACAAAAATACCATTTTTTAAATAATCTATGGATTTGACAGGCAGATTTAGTTAATATTGCATTAACATTTTGAACCTACTACCTACTATGGCAGTTGCGGATTCATATAAGACAGTAAAATCGGTTTCGGAAGGGATTTATAAGGAAAAAGGCAGTAAATTCATTGCATTTGTTTACCCCGTCAATAATGATGAGGAAATAAAATCAATTATCGAAAAAACCAGAAAGTCATATCATGGTGCAAAACACCACTGCTATGCTTATGTTCTTGGATATAAAAGTGATACATGGAGGGTTAATGATGATGGAGAACCATCCGGAACAGGTGGGCGACCGATTCTGGGACAAATCAGATCACACAATCTGACAAATGTACTTATTGTTGTTTCAAGATATTTCGGAGGGACCCTCCTGGGAGTAAGCGGACTTACCAATGCATATAAATCAGCTGCTAAGTCTGCCCTGGAAAATGCAAAGATCATCGATTATATAATTCAGGAATATTATGAAATAGTGTTCCCATATTCAGTTATGAATGATGTTATGACAATCATCAAGGAGGAGAATATCAATCAATCCAAACAATCATTCGATCTTGAATGCAGGGTCTTATTGAATTTCAGAACATCTGCAAGTGAAA
>CAZOZU010000548.1:0-1653 GCA_964584355.1 uncultured Rikenellaceae bacterium | reverse complement strand
CGGGTTAATGCTTATATCTTTCAGGTATCCGTTATAGGTATTTTTTGCAGTTACAAGACGGAAACCTGCGGCAACAGAGATCATATCATTTATCTTGTAGGAGATATTTCCCTGGTATCCGAAGAAAATTGACGAACCTTCAAAGAAAATGTCAGCTGAATATGCTGTTGTGCCAAATCCATTGGAAAATGTTAACGGCACAAGGTCAGAAATGGGCATTTCAAATGAAGGTAAACCGGCTTCATATGTTGCACCGCCGCCGCCACCAATCGGATTAAATCCAAACGAGAAGGCCAGCTTATCCATTTTATAGGCTGCATAAACAGAGGGGAATAAAGGTGCCTGTACCGATCCCTCATACATACCATCATTAAGAAAACTGTAATCACTGGTAATCTCTCTTGTCTGGAAAATAGACTGGTTTGAAACGCTAAAATGTAATCCATTTCCCATTTTCATTAATCCGGCCGGATTATAGTAAACAGCATCAGTTTCAATTGATGCATTCCTGGAAGGGAGCCGAACCCACGATGCACTCTGGTTAGTATTGGTAACCAGTCCGCCGGCAATAAGAGTACCGGTAACCAGCGTTCCGGCAATTAAGGTCAGAATTTTTTTCATAAGTCGGGTTTTAAGTTTATAATTGAGATTTTCTGCAATCATAAATGCAAAAGACCTCTGTGTCATTACTTTAATATTTTATAAGTCAAATAAAACAGATCAAATGTATACAATTATTTGAATAATGCAAATAGGTCTAAAATAATTAATTGATATTTAGGTAATTGAATGGAAATCTGAAACTTATTCGAAAAATTATGTCTTGACGTCCACGAACCGATAGACGTCAAAACCTATTCACAATGGAGTAAATCAAACTCCTCCATCAACCCGTAATCAATCAACTGATAATCCTTTCCTGCCGGATAGGCTTTTACATTCCGGAAATGCCATGGTCCGACAAGCCCCGGGGCAGGGTCATTGAAATGAGGACCAAGGAGATTCTTCAGGCTCCCGATGACCTTCACCTCAATTTTATTCTCTCCCGCTTTAATGAATTGTGTAACATCATTCCGATACGGCGGCAAGGCAATCACCCCGGCAGGCTGACCATTTACTGCAACTTCTGTAACGGTACCTTCCCACTCATTAAGGCTTACAACATATTCGCCTTTTGGTTCTTCAATATAAAATTCCTTGCTGTAGGTAATACCCCAGGAATAGAAGGGCATGCCCTGATCCTTCCAGCTTCCTGTTGTCAGTTCATTTACAGAAGGCTCTATTGTGAAGCCTTTTTGAGCAGACAGAACTGAGAAATTTCCCAGGAGATATACAGGCTCAATCTCAGCATGTATATTCATCGGCGACACTTTCAGGGTAATGGTATTGGACCCTCTCTTTACAAACTCTTCAATGTTGTAAACCCCAAGCTCCCTGTCGAGCCACCATTTGCCCTCTTCGGCTTTTACCTCATTACCATTGACCAGGACACTCCATAAATAGGGTCTCTCAACAACTGCCTTCATTCCTGTAAAATCAACATTACCTTTAATAGCAAAATGATAAGTGGCTGTAAATCCGGTATTTATGCCAAACGTATCGCGGTCAATGATATTGGTCTTAAATTGTACTGAATGGTTCCATGGATTGCCA
>CAZOZU010000547.1:0-1661 GCA_964584355.1 uncultured Rikenellaceae bacterium | reverse complement strand
TACCGAATTTGAACGATAACCTTATCAGTGCACTGCCGTTACGTGATTCGGATTCTATCTTATCCAGTCCCTGTACTTGAAGCAGGTTACGACGAAGGATCGAAACAACCGTATTCTCAATCTCCCTTGCACTGACATCGGAACGTGATATGGCTACAGTGATCTCAGGGATATCAATGTCGGGCATAAGGGATACCGGAAGCCGGTTTGAGGCTACTATACCAAGTAACAGTAATGCCAGGAAGGTCATTATAACTGCAACTGGCCGTGTTATGAGAAATTTTACCATTTTTATTTTACTCTCATTATTTAACCACAGAGTCTCACGGGTCTTCGTCCCGTACTCGGGACTCAGACTGTCACGGAGTTACACTGTTCTGACTCCGTGCTAAAATCCGTGCCACTCCGTGTTCCTCCGTGGTTAATTTTTTTTCTTTTCTTAGCATTATCGGTTGATACACTAATAATCCTATCAGGCTGAACACTAGCCCGCTGATGGCGGCCGCTGCCAGGGCGAACCAGAACCTTTCATCTTTCCCGGTAAGGAGGAATGGAACCAGTCCTACTATCGTAGCCAGTATTGAAAGAATAATAGGTATTATCTTTCCGTTAAAGGCTTTTATATATGCTCTCCTTTCCGGCAGACGGGGTTTTCGTCTTCGCAGACTGTTATAATCATTAAGAATATAAAGTGTCGCATTGACCACCAGTCCGCACAGCAGTATCATTGCCGCAAATACTCCTTCATCGGCTGTTATATTGAAAATATGAAATGTAGTGAATACGCCGATAAATGAAAAGGGTATCAGGCTTATAACAATAACCGGCTGCTTAAATGACTCAAGCAGGATTGAACATATGAAATAGATGATCAATATTACCAGGAATAGAAGGTAATAATTGGTTTGTTTCTGGTCCCACCAGTAGGTATAAGTACTTGTCTGTGCCGTATACCCGAGTGGAAGAAGTGCATTTGTCTCATCGATGTTCCTGTCGAGGATGAGTTTGCCCAGCTCGTAGTTACCGATAAAATCATATCCTACGGTGATCACATACTGCTGATCCTCACGGCTTATTGTTGCATCGGATACTTCCCTGGTTATTGTTGAAAAATCCTTCAGCTTAACAAAGCGGCCCGATAAAGTTCTCAAAGGAATATTGTTAAGGTTCCAGTAGTCGTATTGTTCCGATTGCAGTGACCTGATATTCACGGGTGCCAGGACACCTCCGATATAAGCCGGTTGAACAGATGATGTACTTCTTGAGTATTTTCTTGCCTCATTATAAGCAAAGGCAACATTTGAATTGCTTTCGGCTAATGTATACTTATCCATCCCCAGCCTGTTCCTGTATACTTTCCTGGTCCGGCCGATAATATAATTACCATAATCGGCCCCAAGAAGATATACTTCCTTTATCCTGCCCCTTCCGCTCTCAATCAGCCTATCCCTCAGTTCCTCACAGTAAGCATATAGCTCATCATAATTATACCCCTTCATTATTATCTTGTTACTGGTATTTATATAATCGCTGTAAACCTGGTTACTGAATGCCTTTCCCACACCATAGACAGAAGCATGATAACTACCGATGCCATTCATATAATCTTCTATCCTGAACTTCAGCAAAAAAGGAAAAATTGAAAAATCATGTTCCGGCTT
>CAZOZU010000546.1:0-1665 GCA_964584355.1 uncultured Rikenellaceae bacterium | reverse complement strand
GGTTTCTGCCTGTATAATGCAATATGATAAAAATTGTATTGCATACTAATATAAATTCAACAAGTCCAATAATAATGTATTCATGAAAATTGTTAATAAAAATCTTTCCAAAAACGGGCGTATAAATTATCCGTATTAATTAACTCATTATGATGGCCTTGAGCTGAAATTTCTTTGTTTTCCATAACATAAATATAATTGCTCAGCTTTTTAATTAAATTTATTCTGTGCGATATCAATAAAATCCCCATCTCAGATTTTAATCTTGATATAAGATTTATAATTACTTCTTCGGTGTTACGATCCATATTTGATGTTCCTTCATCGATAATCAGGATATCCGGGTTTTTTAAAAGAACTCTAATAAATGAGAGGATCTGTTTCTGCCCACCTGATAAATTAATCCCCTCTTCACCTACTATTGTCATTAATCCCAAAGGGAAACTGTTAATATAATCTCCCAGGTCATATTCTGAAATTCTTGAGATAGTGCTATTTATATTATTCTCAGTAAATTCTGTAATTATATTTTCCAGAATTGTACCATTGAAAATGTGGACATCCTGGGGTATAATCCCGATTTTTGTTCTCCATGTTTTCAAATCAACATTATCCGATGTCAGTGAATTGTTCACTTTTATCGAACCAGATTCCGGAATATAATACCTTATAATAATGTTGGCAAGTGTACTTTTTCCGCATCCGCATTCACCAATAAGGGATGCCACTTTACCCTTTTCTATGGTTAAAGAGATCTTATCAAGCAATAATTTCTGTCCCGGGAATCTGAATGAAAGGTTTTCCAATTTTAGCTGCCTGATATTTAAAGAAGATGTGTTAGTGTTTTTGTCTGATTTATATTCAGGATCAATCTGAGTGAATTCAAACATCCTGTTAAGGGCAACCTTTACTTCACTTACGGGAATTGAAAGCAGAGCCAGGTTTAATACTGAGGGCAACATTGTTGAACTTAATGTTAGAATGGCCATCAATTCTCCCTGGGTTAAATTTGATTGTATCACCTGGCCAGAGGCATAAACAAGAATTACCATAATAAATAATGTCCCGGTCAGACCAGTCAGTAGACTTAATTTAACCTTTATTTTACCGAGATTTAATGCTCTATCCTGAAAATCAGAATAGACATTCTTATTTTTATAGGAGAATTCATTCTGCCAGTTCATGCTCTTAATTTCACCTATTCCTTTGAGGGAATTAATAAAATTACTTTCGCTCAAAGCATAACCGCTCATTACTGAGTGTTGTGATGAAATGATTTTCTCATTCCACTGTTTTATTAAAAAATAGAATATAGGAATACAAATCAGACTTATTAAAGCGGTTATTTGAGAATAGTGAAAGAAAAGTGCAATAGTAATACAAACAATAAGGACATCAATAATATAAACTGTAATAATATCGGCAATTACTCTTTGTATTCTTGTTGTATCATTTAGGCGGGCAACAAAATCTCCTGTTTTTCTTGTATCAAAAAAATATTTAGGAAGATCAAGCAATGCACTAAAAAATTGATCCACAATCCTGATATTAAATGACTTTCCCTGTGTCAATAAGAAATATTGTCTTATTGCAGAAAAGACTACCCTGGATGAGAGCAGGATAAAAACCAGAAATGAGGTTATCCATAGTGTTTTAAGTTCTCCT
>CAZOZU010000545.1:0-1687 GCA_964584355.1 uncultured Rikenellaceae bacterium | reverse complement strand
CAGCATTTCCTTTGCTATCACTGTTCCGTGAAATTCATGATCATCATACGCAACGGTGTGACCAACATCGTGGAAGAGACCTGCTGTTTTGAGAATTAGTATCTCTTCATCTGAGCAGCCTTCAGCCCATCCGATAAGCTCCACCTCTGTAACCACATCAACAGTATGCTTAACATTATGGTAATAAAGGTATTCCGGAAGTTCTTTTTCCAGCTTGTCCAGTATTATTTCCTGGATATCAGTAAATTGTATCAGTCCGAATTTGATCCGGAAAGCCTCATTTGGAAGAATACCTTTCCCGTCAACAGAAAACTCAGGTTTGAGGCCTATCACCCTGTACATCTGCAGATCGCCTTTATATTTTACCGGAAGTTTTCCAAAATATTCACAGTCAAAAAACTCTTTTACCAGCTCATAGGTCATCACTGAAATAAGAATCATTCCGTTTCCTGAAACTGCCTCAACACGGCTTGCCGTATTCACAGTATCACCCTTGATATCATAATTGACCTTCTTTTTACCGCTTATTGAAGCGGTTACAGGACCTGTATGAATCCCGATCTTAAGATCCCAGATATTATTTCCGGCCCCTCTTTTTTTCAATTCATAATTCTCAAGGTAATTCTTCATTTCCAGAGCAGCCATTACCACATCAATCGGGTTGGTAATGTTCTTTACCGGGATACCGCCGGCACACATGTATGTGTCGCCAATGGTCTTTATTTTTTCAATCTTGTACCTTGCTACTATCTCATCAAACTCATAAAGAATCTCATCAAGCTCATCCATGACGGCTGATGACTCCATACCTTCCACAAGTTTAGAGAAACCATGGATATCAGCGAATAGCACAGTCGCCATATTGAACTTCAGCGATTTCTCCCTCTTATCTCCTTCCGAGATCTCTTTCATACCTTCAGGAGATACTTTTTCATAAAGGGATTTTATCTTCTCATAATTCTTAGAAAGCTTCTCATTCTGCTTCTCCAGTTTCTTGATATGTTCTTCAAGTTCCTGGTTCTGCTTGGCAAGCTTTGCTATCCTTTTTACAAGTTCCTCACTATTCGCTGCAACCATAACATAAATGTTGAACAGTAAATATAATAATTTCATTTGATACTAATAAATTCTTATTCAGACATACATAATCATTTGATTATCTATCTTTTACCCCTGCCCCCAAAGGAAAAAATTGATTTTCTTCGCTCCCTTCAGGGTATGGGGCAAACGAAGAAAATCAATGAAGGATGAACTTGTAGAATTCAATATTCATAAATTTGGGAATTATCCAGAAGATATGATCGAAAAAACAAGGGGAATAGTCCTTCATCAGCTTAAATATACCGATTCCGGTATAGTAGTACAGCTATATACCCGGAAATTCGGAAGGCTCTCTTTCCTTATGAAAGGAATGGGACGCAGGAAAACCGGCCGGCATAATGTACTGTTCCAGCCAATGTTCATCCTTGACCTTGAAATATATTATAAAGAGTCAAGAGATATGCAGCTGATAAAAGAGTTTTCAGTATATTATTCACCTGCTGATATTTTTTCAGATATAAAAAAAACAAGTGTTGCAATCTTCCTTGGTGAAGTCCTCTCTTCAATATTAAGGCAGGAGTCCCCTAATGAAAAGCTTTTCGGATTCATCGAAGATTCAATAATATATTTCGATAAGCGCAGGGAG
>CAZOZU010000544.1:0-1689 GCA_964584355.1 uncultured Rikenellaceae bacterium | reverse complement strand
CCAAGGAGAAGGTGACCGATACTCTTAAAGTATCAGGACGACACGTTTCCGTTGATGCTCCTTTTATTGAAGGAGAAGATAATAGTCTTCTGGATGTACTTACAAATACCGATTCCCCTGTTGCTGATAAGCTCCTGATGGATGAATCACTTTCAAGAGAGATATACAGAGCTCTTGCAACCCTTACTGAAAGAGAAAGAGACATTATACGTTTCTTTTTCGGAATAGGGTGCCAGGAGATGACTCTTGAGGAAATAGGAGAGAAATTCGGTCTGACACGCGAAAGAGTACGCCAAATAAAAGAAAAAGCTATTAGAAGACTGAGACACACCTCAAGAAGCAGATTGCTGAAAGGATATCTGGGATAATCATAATATTGATGGAATAATAGTAAAAATGAGCCCCGGGGAGGGGCTCATTTTTCTTTTGCCTGTATAAGAATAGTACAGGCCGGGGGAAAATTTTAGTTAAATATACTAAATGTTTTTTTTACCTGACAATGATTTAAATGATTTATTTATGCAGATAATTTCTGTTGATTGAATGAATTTATGATATTTGATCAAACAATTTTTAATGGATTTTAAACTGATATCTGATTTTGTTCCAACCGGTGATCAGCCGGAAGCTATTGACCAGCTTGTTAATGGATTGAATAGCAGAGTCCCTTTCCAGACTCTTCTTGGGGTTACAGGGTCAGGTAAAACATTTACCATAGCAAATGTAATTGAGAAAGTTAACAGACCTGTACTCGTCCTTAGCCATAATAAAACCCTTGCTGCTCAGCTTTATGGAGAATTCAGACAGTTTTTTCCGGAAAACCGTGTTGAATATTTCGTGTCGTATTATGATTACTACCAGCCTGAGGCATACTTACCTGTATCTGATACCTATATTGAAAAAGATCTCTCAATAAATGAGGAGATAGAGAAATTACGGCTTAGTACGACATCATCACTACTTTCGGGAAGAAAAGATGTTATAGTGGTTTCATCAGTATCATGTTTGTATGGTATCGGAAACCCTGATGACTATCACTCAAATACAGTCCATATAAAGAAAGGTCAGAAAATAGGGAGAAATCATTTTCTCAGAAAGCTTGTTGACAGTCTTTATTCGCGTAACGAGCTCGAATTCAGACATGGAACATTCAGGGTAAGGGGAGATACAGTGGATATTTTCCCGGCCTATGCCGATATTGCAGTCAGAATAATCTTCTTGGGAGACCAGGTGGAGGAGATAAATACATTTGATCCTGACAGTGGAGATCGTCTGGATGCCATGGAGGAATACATAATCTACCCTGCAAATATTTTCGTAACCACACGCGACAGGATCAATCAGGCAATCAGTCAGATACAGGACGATCTTGTTGTCCAGGTAACACATTTCAACGATATAGGCAAAAAAGAGGAGGCACGAAGACTACAGCAAAGAGTCTCTTATGACCTGGAGATGATAAAAGAACTGGGTTACTGCAGCGGTATTGAGAACTATTCGCGTTATTTTGACGGCCGTAAAGCAGGAGCCAGACCTTTTTGTCTGCTTGATTATTTTCCTGAAGATTTCATTACAATAATTGATGAGAGTCATGCAAGTATTCCACAGATCAGGGGAATGTATGGTGGTGATCACTCTCGCAAACAGACTCTTGTGGAGTATGGTTTCCGTCTTCCGGCAGCACTTGAC
>CAZOZU010000543.1:0-1692 GCA_964584355.1 uncultured Rikenellaceae bacterium | reverse complement strand
ACATTACAGAGGTTACACAGACTATGCCTCAGAATATAATGGCGGAGAACCAGATGGCGACATCTGCTGTTCAAACTGAAGATATGTCTGAAGGTCTCGAGGAATTCACCAGGTTGTTTCAAAATGCCATGAACCAGGACTGGACTTTAATAATCTTTTCATTCATATTTTATTTCCTTACTGGTTACCTTCTTTATGCTTCCATTTTTGCAGCAATAGGTTCAGCGGTTGATAATGAAACAGAAACACAACAGTTTATGCTGCCTGTGACAATACCAATAATATTTGCTCTTATGGTAGCCATGGGAACTATGCAAAATCCTGAGAGTTCAATGGCTTTTTGGTTTTCAATAATTCCATTCACCTCTCCAATAGTGATGATGGCTCGTTTACCCTTTGGAGTACCATTCTGGCAGATAGCGCTTTCAATGTTCCTTATGGTGATAACATTTATCGGTTTTGTCTGGATGGCTGCAAAAGTGTACCGAACAGGAATACTTATGTATGGGAAAAAATCTTCCTGGAAAGAGTTATGGAAGTGGCTGAGATATAGCGGGTAGAGATTGATGATCGATGATGGCGAGCCTCCTTCGCTAAAGCTATGGAGGCCGAAGGATGGCGAAATAGTATATTAAACTGAGATAATGAACAAAAAGATCCCCTCCTCGGAGATCGGAACGCAGTGGAGATTCCGCGTCAGCGGAAGCCTGCTCCGCGATAGCGGAGGGTTAGGGGTGGGTTATAATTAATAAATATATGCCTAGAATATTAGTAATAGATGACGAAAAAGCTATCCGGAACACCCTGAAGGAGGTACTGGAATATGAAAAGCATGAGGTCGATCTTGCTGAAGACGGACCATCAGGTATTGAACTCTTTTCATCCAATACCTATGATATTGTCCTGTGCGATATCAAAATGCAAAAAATGGATGGTATTGAGGTCCTGGAGAAGATAAGCGATATTTCCAATATAACCCCTGTTATAATGATATCCGGGCATGGGAATATTGACACAGCCGTCGAAGCGATCAAAAAGGGAGCATATGACTTTCTTGAGAAGCCTCTTGATCTTAACAGACTCCTGATAACTATCAGAAACGCAATGGATAAATCGACCCTTATTACACAGACACAGGTGCTGAAAAATAAGGTCAGCAAGATGTATGAAATTGTGGGAGAATCAGAAGCCATAGTTAAAGTAAAGGAGATGATCAACAGGGTTGCTTCAACTGAAGCCAGGGTACTCATCACAGGAGCAAACGGAACGGGCAAGGAACTGGTGGCTCACCAGATACACGAGAAAAGCAGCCGGGCTAAAGGGCCATTTGTTGAGGTTAACTGTGCGGCCATACCATCCGAACTCATTGAAAGCGAGTTATTTGGGCACGAAAAAGGATCATTTACTTCAGCTATTAAACAACGTATTGGCAAATTCGAACAGGCAAACGGAGGAACACTTTTTCTGGATGAGATAGGTGATATGAGCCTGTCAGCACAGGCAAAAGTACTGAGGGCTCTCCAGGAGAACCGGATAACCCGTGTTGGTTCCGATAAGGATATCAAGGTAAATGTCAGAATAGTAACTGCAACAAATAAGGACATCAAACATGAGATAGAAAAGAACGGGTTCAGGGAAGACCTTTATCACCGGTTAAGCGTGATACTTATCCATGTTCCAACATTGAATGAA
>CAZOZU010000542.1:0-1694 GCA_964584355.1 uncultured Rikenellaceae bacterium | reverse complement strand
GACTGCCGGGAGACAATCTTAACCTCTATGCAGTGATGAAGCTGTTCCAGGAATCTGAAACATTAGAAGGTTTTGAGGGAAGTCTGAATGCTGAAGATTCCATGATCAACAATCTCGACCTCAACAGCGATAACTATGTTGATTATATAACAGTCAGCGATTATGTCGACTGCGATGTTCATACAATAGTATTAAGGGCTGTTCTTAATAAGAACGAATATCAGGATGTTGCTGTATTCACAGTACAGAAATTCGGTGACGGATCTGTACAGATACAGCTTGTAGGAGATGAAGCACTTTACGGCAGAAACTATATTATTGAACCTTATTATGAGGAGACACCAAATCCCGGATATACAGGCAAACAAGCTGTTGTGAATGTCACCGTGGTCAGGACTACACCCTATCAGATTGCAACCTGGCCGGTGATACGATTTATATACCTTCCAAATTATGTTGTATGGCGCTCTTCATGGTACTGGGGTTTTTACCCGAGATACTGGAAACCATGGCGTTCATATTACTGGCACTACTACTACGGTTACCATTATAACTGGTATCACCATTACTACAGGCATTACCACTACTGGGACCGTCCCCGGTACACACGGTACAATGACTTCTACTATAGCAAGATAAGGGTATTTTCTCCGAAAGTGGTTGTAAATATAAAAGGAGGTAATTACAGATCTACATATGCACGTCCCGAACAGCGCAGGGATGGTGAAGTACTTTATACAAAATTACATTCTTCACAGAGCAGGAGAACTGCGGAAGATAATACCCTGGCAAGACAGCAGAGTGAAGAGAGGCGATCAGCTACAAGGACCGAATCAGCCACAAAAGCTGAAACAACACGCAGGTCAACAGGAACAGTTACTAAGAGGGCAGCTCCCAAATCTGAATCTGCTCAGAAAAGCGAAACTACAAGGAGATCAACCGGCAATACGACTGTCAGGGAAGTGACAAAACCACAATCTGCCACTAAAGCAGAAACCTCACGTAGAACAGCACCTGCAGCTACACAAAGGACCCAGTCAAAATCTGAACCCGCCAAAAGGGCTCAGTCATCAAGAACAACAAGGTCTTCAGCTGCAAGTGCAAACAAGAGTACATCGCGAAGCAAGAGCAGCAGCAGTAAAAAAGCTGCCAGCTCCTCAAGTAGAAGTTCTTCGAGCAAGGAAAAGGATGACAGTAAATCTTCATCACGAAGAAGGTAAACTTCCGACTTCCGACTTCGGACTTAAAAATAAAGGTTCCAGGGATAATGTAAGCTTATTCCTGGAATCTTTTTTTCCAGGGATTATGATCTGATAATATTTTAAGAAGCTTCAGGGTGGCAGGATTGGTTTCCTCACTGGATAAGACGACAATCCGGTAGATAACCACACTGATCAGTGCTGCAAAGAAGCACCATACTGAGGTCAGATATTCCTTATAGAAAATCCCGGTAACAATACACGACAACATAATCAATATCCCAAAAAGATTCATACCCCTGGTACTGGAAATAAACAGAGGCACCAACGTGGCAATAACATAGACACAAAAAGCAACCATCCCAAATTTTACCGGGAAATCATTAAGATATTGAATATGGAATCCATTGATTGCTGGATATACATTATACAGTACAAGGCAGGTTGTATAATACAATGAAAGAATCACTCCGGATGCCAATATCATCTTGATGT
>CAZOZU010000541.1:0-1704 GCA_964584355.1 uncultured Rikenellaceae bacterium | reverse complement strand
TATTGCCGGGCCGTCAGACTGTCTAAAAACCTACCCTGTTTGTTGATAACTAAGGACTGGCAGATATCTCAAAAACAACTGGATTTTGTACTTTAACTATATGAAATTCATCCAGGGACATAACAGAAATCAGATTAATCTTTTCCCGGTTTCACTTGATGAGAGTATTGACCCCGATAATGAAGTACGGATTATCGACCTTTTTGTTGAAAGCCTTTCTATTAAAGATTACGGATTCAGAACTGACTTTCCGGAAAACGGTCGTCCGGCTTATCATCCATCGGATTTGCTAAAACTATTTATTTATGGGTATTTGAATAAAGTTCGGTCATCACGCGACCTGGAAAAGGAATGCAAACGGAACATTGAAGTAATGTGGCTTTTAAAGTTCCTCAGACCTGACCACAACACTATTGCCAATTTCCGCAGGGACAATCCGAAAGCCATAAAGAAAGTCTTCCGGACAACAGTGCAAATTGCAAGGCATTTTGACCTTATCGGCGGAAAGCTTATCGCAGGAGACAGCACAAAGTTAAGGGCCCAGAACAGCAAGAAGAACAACTTCAACCAGGCAAAGATAGATCGCCATATAGCCTATATCGATAACAAGCTTGAAGAGTACTCCCGCATTCTTTCAGAAAATGATGATGACTCTGCAGATAAGGTCCGGGAAGAAATTACAAAGCAGCAGGAGAGAAAAGATAAGTACAGGGAGATTGAGAAACAGCTCAAAGAAAGCGGTGAGGCACAGATATCAACCTCTGATCCGGAGAGCAGACAGATAGTCATTCGCAATAATATTACTGAAGTGGCCTATAATGTTCAGAGCATGGTCGATGCAGAACACAACCTTCCCATCGATTACAAGGTGACTAATCAGAATGACAGCAAAGCAATGGGTAACATGGTGCAAAGGACAAAAAGCATACTCAGAACAAATGAGTTCACTGTTTTATTCGATAAAGGATATCATACCGGGTCGGAGTTAAAAACTGCTCAAAATCTGGGAATAGAAACCATTGTCGCAATACCTGCTGTTCCGACAACAAGTCAGGCTCCTGATCATGATTACAACTCTGAAAACTTTAAATATGACACTTCCTCAGATTCATACACATGTCCTCAGGGAGAGATTCTTAGAACAAATGGAAGGTGGTATACAACTCATGGCAGGAGAAACATTCTGATCTCTTTCAAACAATATAAAACCAAGGCATGTAAATCCTGCCCTGTACGGATAAAATGTACAAGGTCAAAGACCGGAAGGCTTATTGAAAGAAGTATCTACGCTGAGAATTACGAAAGGAATCGGGCAAATGTTGTAGAAAAGGAGCACCTCTATAAACGACGACAAACTATTGCAGAGCATCCGTTTGGAACAATTAAACGACAATGGGGCTTCAACTATGTTCTTACAAAGAAAGAAATAAACCGGGCCAGTGCAGATGTCGGATTTATGTTTATTGCATATAATCTAAGGCGAATTGTCAATATTTTAGGACAGGATCTGCTAAAAGAGTATCTGAGGATACTTTCTCCGTTATTTTTGGCTGTTCCGGACTTCTTCAGACGAAAAATAAACCGCTTTGTTACATCCCTTTTCCATACAATTGTCAGTGTACCTAAATTACAACTATCGCTTAAATCGCTTTAAACTGACAAAAAAATATCCAGGAAAAACCATTTTTAGACAAACTCCCGTTA
>CAZOZU010000540.1:0-1705 GCA_964584355.1 uncultured Rikenellaceae bacterium | reverse complement strand
TTGCCCTGAGCCATTACCCGAAGGGTGAATCCCCAAACGAAATCTGAAACGGCTCAACTGTATCGTTAAATCGAAGTACCGTCACACAGCCACCCGCCGCATACTTCGCCACAGGCTAAAACAGGATCAATATGGTTACACAATTATTTATTTTATTTGCACAGCAATTAAATATTCCATATCTTGCGTTACGTAATATATGTAACATAAAACATGTAATATGCAACAGAATCCATTTATTATAAGCGGCTATATATCTCCGGAATATTTCTGCGACAGAGAAGAGGAAACAGCCAGAATGCTCAATGCAATAAAAAACAGCAGGCATATAACACTTTTTTCACCACGAAGGATGGGCAAAACGGGGCTTATCAGGCATCTGTTTTATAATGCAGAAAGAAATAAAGAATTTATTCCGGTTTACCTCGATATAATGGCCACGACTTGTCTCCGGGAATTTTCGGAGATCTTCGGAAAGGCTGTATTATCGGCTATCGGGAAAAATGAGGCAGTTATGAAGAAAATCCTTAAACGTCTTTCAGCATTACGGCTTAAACTCACAATTGACCATCTCACAGGTGAACCGGCTCTTTCACTCGATCTGAATAATGTCCGCGAAGCAGAGCAGTCTCTTGAAACAATTTTCCGGTATCTTGCTGATCAGCCTCAACGGATTGCAATAGCAATTGACGAATTTCAGCAAATTACAAATTATCCTGAAAAGAATCTGGAAGCTATCCTGCGGACACATCTTCAGTCTGTTAATAATGTGAGTATTATCTTTTCAGGAAGCCGGAAGCATATACTTACAGATATTTTCTCGACTCCTGACAGGCCATTCTATAATATTACAGAAATGATGGAGATTGAGGCAATTAAGCCTGAGATTTACAAGACATTCATTATTGAGAAGTTCACGAAGGGATCTGTTTCAATATCTGACCAGGCCCTGGATCGTATTATTGAAATTACAGGGCTACATACATTTTATGTCCAGTATTTCTGCAACCGTCTGTATAGTGAGTACAGGGAAATTGAAACAGATAAAGCAGATCAGATGCTTCTTTCCATTGTGAGAGAGAATGAGCCTGTATATGCTAACTATCTTAACCTTCTGACATCTATGCAATACCGTGTACTGAAAGCAATTGCACAAAATGATGGGATAGAAAACCCGACTTCAAAAGAATTTCTTTCAAAATACGACCTTGGTGCGGCAAGCTCTGTGAGTCAGGCTATAAAAAGCCTGTCTGATAAAGAATTTGTTTTTTTCTCAAAAAATAAATACCGGCTTAATGATGTCTTTCTTGCTCAGTGGATTATTTATAAAACAGAGTAAAGGGGTAAGGGTGTCTTACGCTTCGCACCCTGTACGGGTTGCCCTCGCGCTGTGATTTATAAAGTACATTATTTAAATACTGCTTCTTCAGTCTTTAGATAGTTTTCAGTGTACCATTTAATCCGCCTTCGCTCTTCAACCTCTACTCTCTACCAATAAAACAGATGAATAATATTCAAAAAAATCCTATCTTTCACTTGTGAAAGTCAGCCTGGCACAAACATTATAAACAATATACTGAATATGAATAACACTCATCATACCGCTATTTTTCCTGACCTGTACGATCTGTAAAAAAAATATCATAACCATAATATGTCTGATAATCATGAAAGAAATTGTTAAAACAAAAACCCACACGGCTTA
>CAZOZU010000539.1:0-1707 GCA_964584355.1 uncultured Rikenellaceae bacterium | reverse complement strand
CAGGAACTTGATCCACTCTCTTTATATACAAATGCATATGTCAGCCTTATACTATGCTGGGCTCGTCATTTTGATAAAGCGACTGAAGTTGCCCAAATGACGATTTCAATGAATCCTAACTACTATATTTCACACCGTATGCTTGCAATCGCATATTGGGCAAAATCAATGAACAAGGAGGCAATTGCAGAATTTAAAAAAGTAGTTGACCTATCAGGTGGAATTCCTTACTACTTAGCGGAACTTGCTGGCAGGTATTACGAGTTTGGCAAACATGATGAAACAGAGAAATTATATGTTTCCTTGAAGAAGAGATCAGAACATGAGTATGTAATACCAATGAGTTTTTATTTGATACATAAAATCAGGGGCGAATTCGATCTTGCTTATGAGTGGCTAGAACGAGCTATTAATGAGCATGACAGTATGGTACTTTGGTTTTTACCCATTCCAATGAAGAACGTTAATATTCTTGAAGAACCAAGGTTTAATAGGCTCCTGAAAAAAGCAGGATTGGGAAAATAATCTGTAAAACATCTCATAGTATTCAGATTGAATGGATGGGTTTTTATTTGCCTTGTGTTTCATGCTTCTGTAACTTTCTCACAATGTGTCATTAACATATTTAACCTCATACCCTGCTACAACTATAACATCTTTGTTTCGAAGAAGCAAAAAAGGCTATTGCCAGTCAAAAGAATAATTAACTTTGTAAAGCAGATGCAGGCAAAGAGGAGTATTTTTCGAGACCTGTTTAAAAAGCACCTCTGCAAATAACTGATTATAAGCGTACTGGAAAAATAGTTCGATTCCCCTATGGACTACGAGGCCGGCTTTTTAGCCGGCATTATTTTTTTGCGAAGTCAGGGTACATCATGCCACATCATCCTGGCGATCTTCCATGATCCGTCAGGCTGAGAATGAAGTATCCGAAAAATACGGGAGTTTTCAAATATATCCGGTCCGTCATTTTTCATATAATATACTCCTTTGGATGTTCCCCATTCGTATGCCAGCTCACCTATTACCTTAACCTCTTCAAACTGCTGATCATAATGGGCTACCTCATAATTCTTCCATTCCATGAACTTGTCATTCAGATAATTTCTGATGGCTTCATGTCCATAGAGTGGTTCCATCGCCGGTGGCAGCATAATACAATCATCTGTCAACAGCCTGACTAACATGTCAATATCATGGGTCTTCAGAGCTTTAAGATCCAATTGGTGCAATTTATCAATTGCAGCATAAGTTTTTTGCAGGAGGCCATTTTTTTCATTGCTGTCATTCCCCTGTCCACCGGGAGTTGCGACAGCATTCCTGGACTTGTCTGATGTTTTTTCCATTCTTGGCTAATAATTATCTTGACAATATATCGGTAACTGGAATATTACTATCCTAAATTCCTGTAAACTCTTTCATTTCTGAGACTAACAAGTTTTGTTTTATTGGTGGTTAGTAATTGGGTTAGTGATAAATATAAAAGTATTACAAGGCACTTTTTATGCTCTCTTCAATCAAAAATATGAAATATATCATTGTAACCCTGTTAATAAAAGGTTAATGTTAAGTTAATCATAAGGTTAATTAAGTCATCTTATATTAAGGCATCAACTACATCATTCATTAATTTAACTGAACCCTCCACCGGGTCTCCTCCGGCTTCGTATTCATTTGAGATGAATCCTTCATAACCTGCTTTATTAA
>CAZOZU010000538.1:0-1714 GCA_964584355.1 uncultured Rikenellaceae bacterium | reverse complement strand
TCCTGTAAAGAGACTCGATCTGATTAATACCCTTAACAGGTTCAATGGTAAGGTTCTGAACTTAATCTTCAGTGTATATTTCTGCCAGGGATGGAAGATAAGTTGAATTCAAAATTCAAAATTCCAATATAAATCGCTATGAATATGCAGGAGATCATTAAGAACCAGATAAAGAGCTCAGTTGAACTTAAACAGAAGCTTCTGGAATCAAGAGAAATATTGTCAGGTATTGAAGATACGGCAAAAGCAATTATATCTGCTTTCAGAAATAAGAATAAATTACTACTGGCAGGAAATGGAGGCAGTGCTGCAGATGCACAACATATTGCAGCAGAATTTGTCAACCGTTTTCAATTTGACAGACCGGCATTACCTGCTGTCGCACTTTCAACCGATACTTCCATATTAACATCAATAAGTAATGACTCCGGATTCGAAAATATCTTTGCAAGACAGGTTGAAGCACTTGGTAATGAGGGTGATGTATTTATAGGAATTTCTACATCCGGGACTTCTGAAAATATTATCAGAGCATTAAATACCTGCAGAAAAGAGAAAATCGCGGCTATCGGATTTACAGGTATTTTTGGTGGGCCAATGAGAGACCTGTGTGATATCTGCATTAAGGTTCCTTCAGATGAGACACCACGTATCCAGGAAGCACATAATATTATAGGCCACATAATTTGTAACCTGGTTGAAGATGAACTGTTCAGCCGGGAGAAACCTGTAAAATAATGGAAGCAATCATTCTGGCAGGAGGTATGGGAACCCGTCTGAGAAAAGCTGTTCCCGATATTCCCAAACCAATGGCCCCGGTAAATGATAAGCCATTTCTCTTTTATCTCCTTAAATGGATAACACAATATCAGGTTGACAAAATTATTCTATCAATTGGTTATAAACCTGAATCTTTTTACGAATATTTTGGAAATATATTCGAAAATACACCTGTTATTTATGTAACAGAGGAGAGACCATTAGGTACAGGAGGTGCTGTGATCAAGGCACTTACCGAAACGACTGGAAATAATATCCTTATTATTAATGGAGATACCTGGTTTCCTGTAGACCTTAATAAATTCTATACTTTACATCTTAAAAATAACAATCAGTTCACAGTGGCATTAAAAAGAATGAAGGAATTCTCGCGTTATGGATCGGTTGAAATACGCGGAGATACAATAATAAAATTTCATGAAAAGAAATTCTGTCCCGGGGGCTTTATAAATGGTGGTTTATACCTGGCTGACAGAAAGTATTTTGAATCGAGAGAATTTCCGGAGATTTTTTCACTGGAGGAAGAAATACTGGTAAAAGAGGCAGGAAAATCCCTGCTGAAGAGTGTGGTTTTTGATGATGTATTCATTGATATTGGCGTGCCCGGGGATTATAAAAAGGCTGGTAATATTCTGAAAACAAGTTGAAATAGCTATAAATGAACAAAGCATTGTTTCTGGACCGTGATGGGGTTATCAATGTCGACAGGGGACATGTTTACATGAAAGAGCATTTTGAATTCACTAAGGGCATCTTTGATCTATGCCGGAAATATGCTGATGACGGGTATATGATAATAGTTATTACAAACCAGGCTGGAATAGCTAAGGGCTATTATACTGAGGGTAATTTTAAAAGGCTGACAGATTGGATGTTAGGACAGTTCAGAAAAGAAGGAATAACGATCACAAAAGTGTACCATTGTCCTCATCAT
>CAZOZU010000537.1:0-1729 GCA_964584355.1 uncultured Rikenellaceae bacterium | reverse complement strand
GGGGTGGGTAAAATGATAAAAACTGCCAAAATAAATACTCCCCTTGGAGAAATGATTGCTGCGGCATCCGAAGAAGGAATATGTCTTCTTGAATTTGCGGAAGGTAAGAAAAAAGATTCTGAATATGAACACCTTGCCTCTCTTTTTAATACAAAAATCAAACGTGGAAGCAACATACATATCAAGAATCTGAAGAAGCAGCTTAAAGAGTATTTCAAAGGTAAAAGAAAGGCGTTTTCACTTCCTCTCGTAACTCAGGGTACTCAATTTCAGAAGGCGGCATGGGAAGAATTAATGAAAATACCATTTGGGCATACCAGTACTTATCTTGAACAGGCCCAGGCAATTAATAAACCCGGTGCCCTAAGGGCTGTCGGTCATGCAAACGCTTCAAATAAGATAACTATCATCATTCCCTGCCACAGAGTAATAGGCTCTGATGGCACTCTTGTAGGCTACGGAGGCGGATTGAAACGAAAAAAATGGCTGCTTGAACATGAAAAGAAATATTCCGGTAAAGCTACTGACCTCGATCTTTTTCCAACTAAATAAGACTTTAATAAATAATACTATAACTATGAAATCAATTTATACCAAGAAATACTTCCTGGTCATATTTTTTTTAACTATTATAATCATATTGGCTGGATGTGCTCATAATGAGGTGGTTGATGAGTGTCTGACTGGACATACATATGGTTTATTCGGGGGCTTATGGCATGGTTTCATTGCTCCTTTCGACTTCATTGGTATGCTTTTCAATGATGAAATTACCATGTATGCACAAAACAACAACGGAGGTCTCTATGCACTTGGATTTCTTATCGGCAGCGGCGGATGGGGCTTTTTCGGAGGAAGGTCCGTCAGGAGAGTAAATCATTCAAGGATAAGTTACCAGTCACAGAAATTTGATGATGCGGAAATAGTTGAATAACCTCACCCCAACCCCTCTCCCGGGTATGAACCACATAGATAGTATACAGGGGGATAAGAGGGGGTGAAGTAAAAAATCCGGGAGAGGTTGTAAGGTGAAAAATATGGCTTAATAGATTTTAACTATATAACAAACATAAAACATCAGGAATCATGACACTTTTTACAGAATCAAGAAAGAAATGGATAATCATATCTGTTTCCCTGTTTGTATTTGCAGGTTTGTTGCTTATTGAATGCTCCGGCCCTTCAAAAAATACCGGAGCCGCACTCGAAAAAGGATTTCAGAATCCTCCGGCTGGTGCAAAGCCAAGAGTATGGTGGCACTGGATGAATGGTAATATAACAAAAGAAGGGATCCGGGCCGACCTCGTGTGGATGCACCGCGTTGGTATCGGCGGATTCCAGAACTTCGATGCTTCACTGATGACTCCCCAGATAGTTGAAAAACGTCTGGTATATATGACGCCGGAATGGAAGGATGCTTTCCGTTTTACGACAGAACTTGCAGATTCCCTTGATCTGGAGATGGCCATTGCAGGCTCGCCTGGATGGAGTGAGAGCGGAGGACCCTGGGTCACACCTGAACAGGCAATGAAAAAATATGTATGGAGCGAAACCCTGGTTGAAGGCGGCTTACCTTTTACGGGAACATTACCAAAGCCTCCCTCTGCAACAGGGGCATTTCAGAACATTGCCTCACGAAGCGGTTTTTCTCTTACAGGAACGCCAGAGACTCCCCCACCACAGTTCTATGCTGATGCTGCTGTAGTAGCTTTCCGTTTGCCGGAGAACG
>CAZOZU010000536.1:0-1736 GCA_964584355.1 uncultured Rikenellaceae bacterium | reverse complement strand
GGGCTGTATCCACGTAATCAAGAGTCTTAAGATATTGTATTCCGGCCATCTGGTCCTCCATTTCCTTTTCACCCAGCTGCCGGTGGATGATACTTTCGAATTCGAATCCCCTGTTTGCAGAACCGCGGTTGTCGAGAGTGAATACCACATAACCCTGCTGTGCAAGGTAATAAAGGAAGAATCCTGCCCCGCCGGTCCACGATTTGGTTATCATCTGGGCATGAGGCCCGCCATAGACATACACTATCACAGGATATTTTTTTGCAGGATCAAAGCCAACAGGCTTTATCAGCCGGCAATAAAGATCTGTAACTCCATCTTGTGATCTTATTTTGAAGATCGACATTTCACCGGTTTTATAGTCCTTGTATGGATCGGCATCCTCTTTCAGGACAGATATTTTATTGCCCTTACTGTCGAGAAGGTAGTATGCACGGGCCATGCTGATTCCGCTGTAGACATCAATAATAAAATCCATGTCTGCCGAAGCATTTACCCTATGTATACCCTCCCCGGCAGTGATACGCTCTGTTTTACCTGTAAGGATATTCGTCCTGTAAAAGTGTCTTTCGAGAGGACTCTCCATGGTCGATTCATAGTAGACTGCATTCTCCTTCGGAGGGTACCCAAGAAGGTTGAGAACCTCCCAGTCGCCATGCGTGACCTGCTTTATAAGATTCCCCTCGGTATCATAGAGATACAGATGGTTCCATCCATCACGACGGCTTTGCCAGATAAATTTTGCCGGATCATTTTCCGGGAAAAATAATCCGTGCATCGGTTCAACATAACGATCATTACTCTCTTCAAACAGGGTCTTTACAAGTTTTCCTGTGACAACATCGTATTTGTTAACCAACAGGTGATCCTGCCCCCGGTTAAGGATGCCGGCATAGATGTATTTACTTTCCGGTCCCCAGGTGACTGAAGTAATATACTGGTTCTCAGGACCATCAGTCTGGATGTAAACGATCTCGTTAAGAAAAGGGTTAAAGATTCCCAGCTTTACTTTCTGGCTTTTCATCCCTGCCATCGGGTATTTACCAGGAGCTGCAACAGCTATACGTCCAGTAAGGTCTACCTGTGGATAGTCGGTAACATCAGTCTGGTCGATCCTGTAAAAGGCCAGCAGTTTTCCGTCGGGCGACCAGTACATACCTTCATTTATTCCGAATTCATTTCTGGAAGGAACCTGGCCATAAACGATATCTTCGTTCTTCTCATCAGTTGCCTGCAGCGTTTTGCCGTCAACAGCCACGAGAAGGTTGTTTTTCACTGTATAGGCTACATGAAGGGTTTTTATATCAATTGTTACATTTTCACCATCACTGTCATAATCATTGGCTTTTATTAATGAGTTGTTGGTGAGATCATAAAGATATAACGCTCCTTTTTCTGTGAAATAAAACCTCTCGTTATCCACCCATGTTACTGACGGAAATTGCCTCAGTTCATCAGCTTTTATATCTTTTATCTTTTCATTAAGCGAAGAAAGTCTAAGCAGAGTATCTGCAACTAAAGGATCATCTGTATTTTTCTGAACCAGACAATTATTGGCAATCCAGGTAAAGAAATGGGTATTCCCGCGCCAGGTAAGATTGGAAATTCTTTCAGGCAGCAGGTCTCTGTTCAGGTAATCGTCGGCTGTAAAAAGTTTATCCTGAGCGGGGGAAAATAATGTTGCGGCAAAGAGCAGCAAAAAAGTCAGACTAAGAAATCTATTTTTCATTTCAGAT
>CAZOZU010000535.1:0-1740 GCA_964584355.1 uncultured Rikenellaceae bacterium | reverse complement strand
CAAACTCAGATCGTCGATGATATAAGGAGGGTATATAATCCTGACTGGACAAGGAGGGGATTATGGGACAGACCCTATTCAGAGGCAAGAAGACCTGATGTGCCTGCAATGCTTCTCGAGCTGCTGTCGCATCAAAACCTGGCAGATATGCGCTACAACCTCGATCCGCGTTTCAGGTTCAGCGTTTGCCGGTCGGTTTATAAAGGCATCCTGAAGTATATCTCTTTTGTTGAGAACAGGGAATATGCCGTTCAGCCATTGCCTGTTACAGGATTTGCTATAGCACCAGTTGCAGGGAAAAGAGTACGCTTATCGTGGAAACCATCGATTGAAGAGAGTGAACCAACCTCGAAGCCTGACAAATACAGAATTTATAAAAGGAGGGGAGATATTGGTTTCGATAATGGATTTGTGGTCGAAAATACTACATGCGAAATAGAACTTCCTTCTTACGATTCCATTTACAGTTTTAAAGTCACCGCGCTGAACAAAGGCGGAGAGAGCTTTGACTCAGAGATTTTGTCAGTAGGGGTAAAGGCTGAGAATAACGGAAATGTACTTGTTGTAAACGGATTTGACCGTATCTCAGGACCCTCATGGTTCGATAAACAGAATATGGCGGGTATTGCCTGGTGGTATGACCGCGGTGTCCCGTATATAAGCGATATAGTTACAATAGGTGACCAATATGACTATAACAGGCAAAATCCATGGCTTGATGATGATTCTCCTGGATGGGGAGCCTCCTATACCGATATGGAAGGGAGGGTTATACCGGGTAACAATTTCGATTATCCCTATATCCATGGTAAAGCCATAATGGCTGCAGGACATTCATTTTATTCGGTGTCAGATGAGTACTTTACATCAGAAGAAACAGATGTATCACAGTTTAAGATCATCGATCTTATATTCGGAGAAGAGAAATCGACACCCTTCTATAATGATAGTACAAGAACAGATTTCAGGATTTATACACCAGAATTCATGGATAAGATCAGGCAAATCACTCAGTCGGGCACAAGTATCTTTATGTCAGGGGCTTATGTTGGATCAGACCAGCTTATAAAAAACGATTCTGCCATAATAAAATTTGCACAGCAGATACTTCATTTTTTCCCGCGTACAGGCCATACGGTAAAAACAGGTGAAGTTTATACAACCGATTATGTAAAACCTGCTTTTACAGGAAAATACAATTTTAATACAGGTTATTCACCTTTAGTCTATCAGGTAGAAGCACCTGATGCAATTGAACCTTCAGGTATAGGGGCGGTATGCTCATTCAGGTATACCGAGAATAATGCATCAGCAGGAGTCGCTTTCAGAGGCAACTATAATACGCTGATCCTGGGCTTCCCCTTTGAAACAATTTTAAACGAAAAACAAAGAGAGATACTGATGAAACAAATACTGAATTTCTTGAAAAAATAAAGCATGAATCATGGATAAGAAAATAACTTGTTTTATAAAATTATCAGATAAAAAGTCACTTGAATCTACTGTCGCATCACTGAAAAATACTGAAATAATCTCAAGGATAATAATTGTAGCAGGTAAAGATACAATGGTTGAATATAATGATCCTGATGTCAATTATTTATACTGTGAAGGATTCTCATCGACTTCTGCAGTAAAAAAAATGGCACTTATGTCAAACACCGAGTATATTCTCATCTACAGCAAGCCTCATCCGCTCGATCTTGGAAAATATGCACTTATGAGAATGGTCAGTGTATG
>CAZOZU010000534.1:0-1745 GCA_964584355.1 uncultured Rikenellaceae bacterium | reverse complement strand
CCAGTTCCGTTAACGGAATTGATGCTGTGACAGTTACAATTGAAGTAAATGTGTCGAGGGGCATCCGTTTTTTTCTTGTGGGGCTTCCTGATATTGCTGTTAAGGAGAGCCAGCAGAGAATTGAATCAGCGCTTCGCTCCATTGGTTTTCACTGGCCGGGGAAGCAGGTGGTTATTAACATGGCTCCTGCCGATATTCGCAAAGAGGGATCCTCCTATGATCTTTCTCTGGCAATGGGTATCCTGGCAGCTGATGAAAAGGTGAACAAAGATGAAATTGAATCATACCTGTTAATAGGAGAGTTATCTCTCGACGGAACATTACAACCTGTAAAAGGGGTTTTGCCCATTACACTGAGAGCAAGAGAAGAGGGATTCAGGGGAATAATTGTTCCTTCAAAGAATGCAAGGGAGGCTGCAGTTGTTAGTGGATTGGATGTATATGGTATGGAAAAACTCAGTGATGTTGTGGAATTCTTTAACGGCACACAAAGATTTGATCCTGTCAGAGTAGATCTGCTCGAAATATTTGCCGAAGAAGCCAATAAATATGAACACGATTTTTCAGATGTTAAAGGACAGGAAAATGTAAAAAGAGCACTGGAGGTTGCAGCTGCAGGCCATCATAACCTTATAATGGTTGGACCACCAGGTTCTGGTAAGACTATGCTGGCGAAACGTATTCCCACCATCATGCCTCCACTGACCCTGGAGGAGGCACTGGAGACTACAAAAATCCATTCGGTGGCCGGTAAAATTGATGGCCATACAGCCCTTATGACCAGAAGACCATTCAGATCACCACATCATACAATATCCGATGTTGCTCTTGTTGGAGGAGGAACATTTCCGCAACCCGGAGAAATTTCTCTTGGACATAACGGTGTACTGTTCCTCGATGAACTGCCGGAATTCAAACGTACTGTTCTTGAAGTGATGAGACAACCTCTTGAAGACAGGGTAATTACTATTTCGAGAGCAAAATCAACCTGTGACTATCCTGCGAGCTTTATGCTGGTAGCAAGTATGAATCCTTGCCCCTGTGGATTCCATAACCATCCCGAAAAGGAGTGTATGTGTACTCCGGGAATGGTACAGAAATACCTGAACAGAATATCGGGTCCCCTGCTCGACAGAATAGATATTCATATTGAGGTTATCCCTGTTAATTATGATAAGCTGTCCGGTTCAGGGAATGTGGAAAAATCTGCTGATGTACGTAAAAGGGTGATCAGGGCAAGAGAGATACAGGCAAAACGCTTTGATTCAATAAAGGGAGTCTATTCAAATGCACAGATGACATCATCAATGCAAAGAAAATATTGCCAGCTGGATGAGGCAGGGGGCAGACTCCTTAAAACAGCCATGGAACTGAGAGGACTCTCAGCACGGGCCTACGACAGAATACTTAAAGTTGCCAGGACAATTGCTGATCTTGCAGAATCAGACCACATTACAACTGAACATATCTCCGAAGCAATAAATTACAGGAATCTCGACAGAGAGGGATGGGCAGGATAAAAAGTATTATTCAATTTTAATACTATCAAGAAGATTATGGATCTGCTTACGTTGATCTTTAAGATCATTAATAAGCTGTTTGTCAGTAACTGATTTTATACTAAATCTGAACCTGTTTAAACGTTCCCGGAAGATCTCCTGGTAAAAAAGAACAAGATACCCTGTTACCGGTACTAGCAACCCAAGAAGGAAGCCAATCCATCCGGCAAATACAGATACAAGGAT
>CAZOZU010000533.1:0-1748 GCA_964584355.1 uncultured Rikenellaceae bacterium | reverse complement strand
ATATAATAAAGGAGAAAAACTCTATGAAAGTTAAACCTGCCTTACGGACCGAAAGTGTCAGTGAGTATTACTTCTCACATAAGCTCAGGCAGTTAGATAAGATGCGCATGGAGGGTACTGATGTAATAAATCTTGGCATCGGTAGTCCTGATCAACCACCTTCAGAAAATACAATTATGCGCCTTAGCGAGGAGGCCTATAAACCAACATCACATGGTTATCAAAACTATAAAGGCCTTCCGGCACTTCGAAAGTCATTTGCAGACTGGTATAAAAAATACTTTAATGTTGAACTGGATCCTGAAAGTGAAATACTACCATTAATGGGAAGCAAGGAGGGTATAATGCATATAAGTATGGCATTCGTTAATCCCGGTGATGATGTTCTTATTCCAGATCCGGGCTACCCTACTTATTCATCAGTAACAAGACTTGTTGGCGGAAATATTACACAGTATGAGCTGAATGAAGAAAACGGATGGCAACCCAATATTAAAAGACTGGAAGACAATGATTTAAATAGGGTAAAAATAATGTGGGTCAATTATCCCCATATGCCTACAGGTGCCAGTGGATCCTTGAAGATGTTTGAAGAACTTGTTGTATTTGCCGATAAACATAATATCCTTCTCTGTAACGATAATCCCTATAGTTTTATCCTAAATAGTGATTACATAAGTATTCTTTCAGCCGATGGGGCAAAAGAGATTTCCCTTGAGCTGAATTCTCTGAGTAAATCGCATAATATGGCAGGCTGGAGAATCGGAATGGTTGCAGGACAATGTGATTATATCAATAACATCCTTAAGGTTAAAAGCAATATGGATTCGGGAATGTTCAGGGCTATTCAGGCAGCCGCAGTGGAAGCCCTTTCAAATCCCCCTTCATGGTACGACAGTGTAAACAAAACCTACAGTAAAAGAAGGAAAATAGTGGAGGAGATAATGATTATGCTTCGATGCACATTCAATAGATCACAATCAGGATTGTTTGTCTGGGGACGAATACCTGATAGCATTAACGACGGCGAATCGTTTGTGGATGAGATACTTATCAAAACAGGTATTTTTATTACCCCGGGATTTGTTTTTGGTAGTCAGGGAAGCCGCTACATTCGTATTTCACTATGTGCAAATGAAGAGATCCTTGCTGACGCCAAAAACAGAATAAAAGAATATATTACAAATAACTAATAACCAAAATGATAATAACAGTAGTTGGAATCGGACTTATAGGCGGATCATTGATGCTTGATCTGAGAAAAAGAAATTTTACCGACAAAATCATAGGTGTTGATATAAATGTTCAGCACAGGAATATTGCCCTGCTGGGTGGAATAGTTGATGAAACAGATTCTCTTGAAAAAGCTGTCGATAAAAGTGATCTTATACTTCTCTGTACACCTGTAAGCTCAAATTGCGAAATGTTACCGGTTATTCTCGACAGGATAAACGGAACAACAAAAGTAGTGGCCGATATGGGTTCAACAAAAGCTGCAATGGCAGATATCTCAGAAAAACATCCTGCACGCGGCAGATTTGTGGCTGTTCATCCTATGGCAGGTACCGAATATTCAGGCCCTCTTGCTGCTATTGGAAGACTTTTCGATTATAAAAACGCAATTATTTGCGATCCTGAATTAAGTGATAATGATGCTATTGAGCTGGTTAAAAATATGCTTAAAGTCCTCAATATGAATATTGTTTATATGAACTCTTATGTTCATGATGTTCATGTGGCATATGTTT
>CAZOZU010000532.1:0-1750 GCA_964584355.1 uncultured Rikenellaceae bacterium | reverse complement strand
AAAGGATTCAGTGAGGAAAGAAACAGGATTGAAGGAGAAGGTTGGTACCTGGTACTTAATAACAATTGGAAAATTGTACAGGCTGATCAGAATTATTTTGTCAGGAGGGAAATACAATAACCTGTAATTAGCTCTCTTTTTGGTGGGCGGCCCGGTGTCATCCCGGTGGAGAATTATTTTTTCAGCTCCTTCAGTCTCTCTTTAAGTGATTTAATTTTTTTCTCCGTATCGTTTTTCTTTTTCTTCTCCAGTTCAAGCACACTGGATGGAGCATTCTTTATAAACCGCTCATTATCTAGCTTTTCTAAAACTGAGGCAAGAAATCCCCTGTAGTAATCAAGTTCATCTTCAATCCGTGTAATCTCTTCATTTTTGTCGAATTTGCCTCCAAAAGGAATGAAAAATTCAACTGTTCTGACCATAAAAGAGACAGCTCCAGCCTGTTTTTTCGTTACAAATTTAATGTCTGACAGGTTGCAGAGTCTTGAAAGTACCGGCAAAAATTCACTGCTAAATTCTTTTTTATCTGCTCTGATAAGAAGAGTAAGTTTTTTCTTATTCGGAATTCTCTTTTCTCTTCTGACCGTTCTCAGAGCACTTACGCACTCCTTAATAAATTCAAACCTGACGGTCAGTTCCCTGTTATATTTTCTTATTGCCGGTAACTGGCCTATCATAATGCTTTCCCCATCTTCTCTCTTAACGAGCAACTGCCATATCTCTTCTGTAATAAAGGGCATGAAAGGATGAATAAGTCTGAGCAGTCTGTCAAAAAAGTCGATAGTTGCATCATATGTTTTCCTGTCGACCGGCTTCTGGTATTCAGGTTTTATTGTTTCAAGATACCATGAGGCAAACTCATCCCAGAAAAGCTTATAAACTGCCATAAGTGCTTCAGAGATACGGAATTTTTTAAAGTGCGAATCAATTTCTGCTGCTGTTTTACTGAGTATCTCATTCATCCACTTTATAACCACCCCTGAAGAAGCCGGCTGGTCAATATTATTATCAATCTTCCAGCCTTTCACGAGTCTGAAAGCATTCCATATCTTGTTTGCAAAATTACGCCCCTGTTCAGGCAGTGAATCATCATAAAGCAGGTCATTTCCTGCTGGTGAACATAATAGCATACCTATTCTTACACCATCAGCACCGTATTTATCTATAAGTTCAAGGGGTTCTGGTGAATTACCTAGTGATTTTGACATTTTTCGATGTTGCTGGTCGCGGACAAGACCTGTAAGATATACGTTGTTAAATGGTTTCTGATCCATATATTCATAACCGGCTATTATCATCCTGGCAACCCAGAAAAAGAGTATCTCAGGTGCAGTGATCAGGTCATTTGTAGGGTAATAATAATTCAGGTCGGGATTATCAGGTTTGTTTATACCATCAAATGATGTTATCGGCCATAGCCATGAAGAGAACCATGTATCGAGTACATCTTCGTCGTGGCGGAGGTCAGCCTCGCTGAGAGATTCATTACCATTTTTTTTCTTTGCCAATGCCAGGGCATCTGTAACATTCTCAGCAACAACAATTTCATTGTTGTTATAATACCAGGCCGGAATCCGGTGTCCCCACCATAATTGCCGGCTGATACACCAATCGTGTACATTTTCCATCCAGTGCTTGTATAGATTCCTGAATTTTGCGGGATGAAGATGTACATCACCATTCATTACTGCATCGAGTGCAGGACGGGATATCTTTTCCATCTTCAGGAACCATTGCATTGATAGCTTTG
>CAZOZU010000531.1:0-1754 GCA_964584355.1 uncultured Rikenellaceae bacterium | reverse complement strand
CGGGGTTCGCGGTGCGCGGTAAGAAAAAAACCGCGTACCTCGCACCGCTTACCGCATACCATGTACCTCTTATTATACGAATCAAACTTTGTTGAAAGGTTTAAGTGTTTAAAGCTCAGTGGAAAATATTCGGTTCAACATTTCAACGTTTCAACAGAGCCTGAGCCCTGTGCCCCTTGCCACACACAGCAATTAACTGAAAAGCGGAAATTGGCGATACATTTTCATTAATTTAATAGTCTCTGACTTGAGTCCGGTTTTTACAAATTCTTTTAAACCGATATCTACTAATTCACCAAGGCCATTCAACAACGTTTTTGAATTTATACTCTCGACTTTGGCAATGCACAGATCAAGATATTCTCTGAATTCCCTGTTCATCCGTTTTTCGACAATGAATTTGTTGACAGGAGTTTTTTGATTCATAAAATAATAAATGTCAAAAATATCGCGATTGGTAAATATTTTCCTGTCGAGCAAAGCACATAGCTTGTGAGCAAACATATCCGCTTTAATCATTACATTCATTGGAATTCCGAGATAGTTTTTAATTTCATAACTGTCAGGAAACTCCCTGTTCGAAATTTCGATTTTAAGATTTCTTTCAAAAGCGTCATAATTCATTACCAGTAATAAACCAAAATACTTATCTGCTTCATCCTTAATTGTACCATATTTAAGTAGTATCGATCTTATTTTATTATATATCGAAATACTTTTGTCCTGGTTTAAGAGGTTAAAATCAAGATCTACCGAAAAACGGGGCAGCTCATAAAAAAGCATCTGTGCGGTTCCTCCCTTAAATCCCAGTGATGCTGCAAGTTCTATGTCGGAATAAATATCTTTCAATACAGAAATCAGAAAAAACTTATGTTTATTAATATCAAGCATCTTTAAAAAAAGTCAGGCACTCGTTTAATTAGTTGTTTTGACTGGTATATTGGCAGTAAATTATAAATAATTTCCTCCTTAAGGCTGTGTGCCGAATCAAGATAAGTCTCAATATTCAGATAAATTGAATCCAGGAATGCCCGTTCGGGAATTGCAATATTAATCCCGTTATCATTTCTGGTTATCCCTGAGGTATTATATAATATATCATTTTTTATTTTTCGGTATATTAATGAAATACTGCCTGCATTTATTGTACGGCTTAAGTAGCTGACACTGGTTATCTGACTTGAATATTGAAAGATAATGCCCGATTTCTGCAATACATATTCAAGAGAAATATATGAAGGTGCATATATTTTGCATGCGAGCTCTTCAGGAGAATAGTTGTCTTTTGTATATATGCCTCGTCTTATATTTCTTAATTTACCTCTGCTCACAAAATAATGAATTCTCCGTTTAAGTCGTTTAAAATCCGGCTCACTAACCAGCAGTGCAATTTCCTGTAAAGTAAAAACAGTTCTTTTGTCCTTATATATTTCAAAGATAAAATCTTTACTCATCTGTAATTATTATAACTCATAATATAAACTAAAGGTTGTGTTTTTTGTTACCTTTAGTTCACTAAACTACACATAAATTTTGAATAATCCAAATGTACTGATAAGGCGGCTGACAGAGGACGGTTTGACAGTCCGACGATCGCAGATTATTACAGCTTATTAAAAATCGGTATTCGGTAAGTCACGCAGGTGCCAGGTGCTGGGTGCTGGGTGCCAGGTGCTGGGTGCTGGGTGCTGGGTGCAAGGTGCTGGGTGCTGGGTGCTGGGTGCCTTGTGCTGGGTGCTGGGTGCTGGGTCCGG
>CAZOZU010000530.1:0-1754 GCA_964584355.1 uncultured Rikenellaceae bacterium | reverse complement strand
CGGGCCACAATAATCCTTCTCCCCCGAGCCAGTCAATAAATGATTTCATCCAGCCATCGGTCGGATTATAGTTTCTATCAGCACCAAAACCATGACCTCCCTTACTATAAACAAGTAATTCAACGGGCTGATCCGCATCTTTCCATTTGTTGAATATTTTAAGGCTTTGAGGAACCAGCTTAAGATTATCATCGTTTGCTACAACAATGAATGCCGGAGTTTTTTCTTCAGGTACTTTATCACCCAGCTCACCAATCCATGGATATATAGCAGCTATAAAGTCAGGCCTGTTTTCGTTATTACAGTTAAATACAACTGACAAAGTAACAGTCCCCCCTGCTGAAAATCCCATAAATCCTATTCTGTTCGGATTCAAACCGAATTCTTCAGCATTTGTCCTCACATAGGATATTGCAGATAATCCATCCTTCATTGAATAAGGTATTATCGTTGAGATCATGGAGTCTCTCCTTGCCTCATTGTCCAGGAAGTTATAATTGACCTCGGTGAAGGGATTTTCAATAGTTCTTACAACACTATATTTCAGAATAAATGCATCAATCCCATTATCATTCAAATATTTTGCCACATCAACACCTTCATTATCAATAGATAATATTTGTAGCGCACCTCCGGGAGCAATTATTACAGATGTTCCTGAGATATTATTCTTAGCCGGATAGTAGAGCAAAGAAGGTTTGACAACGTTATATACAAGTCTCTTATTTGGATTTTCATTGATTACAGTCTCCTTCATATTTGCTGTTACGGAATTCTCAGGAACACTTTGTCCCAGAGGAATGACTTTCTCCTGTGCTATGATGTTTTGCTGGAAAGATATCATAGCCAGGAAGCAAATTATAACAGTAAACAGAAATTTCTTTTTCATGTTTGAAATAATATTAATTAACTATATTACTACATCATTTTGCCCATGCTTCTCCTTCCGGTGTTCGTCGCCATGCGAAATAGGAATCAAGGACTTTGAGTGATTCAGCACTTGGCACCGGCCCCGTATGCGGAGTCTGGTTAAAATACATGACTTCAGGATTTGAATCGCTAAAGGCTGGCCATTCGGGAACACCTTCTCCGTTGGGATCTCCATACTTTGCGAAGTTAGTCCAGTATGTAGCCATAGATTCTGAGATATCATAATCTGCCTGGGTGACTTCGCGATCTCCGATTATGTGGTTTGGTATATCGAGATGCTGAAAGACATAAGGAATTTCCATTGCGTGTGGTGATCCATGATCTGCCTCTGGTGAGTCTTCCGGATATTTCTCATGCTGATCGAAATAATAATAAAATACTTTCGATTTACCGGTTTGTGACTGAAGCCTTGCCCATATCCAGGTATGCCATCCGAATGCTACATCGCGGGCAAGGTCGCGTGCGGATTTAGGAACTGTGTTCTCGCCAGGAGGATAAGCTTTGATAAGGTCATCTGCAAATTTGCCATAACGCCCTTTGACTTCAGCAATATATTCCTCCGGGGTTTTTGCCCTTGAAAAGCTAAGACCTTCGTCGGAGTTATATCCGATAAGAACCGGTACATCGTTATACTTACCGGCTGCATAGAGCTTGTATTGATCGTCCGGAATTACATATCCATCGATATTGGGCCATGCCAGCCCAAGGCTCATTCCTCCCGGCAGCTTTTCGGCATCAATGTTCCGTAGTTCCGCTATTGATGATACTCCGGCGCTTTTGGCGTATTCTACCCCTGTAAGCTCAGCATCAGGAAGTAATTTCAT
>CAZOZU010000529.1:0-1758 GCA_964584355.1 uncultured Rikenellaceae bacterium | reverse complement strand
CCTGAAGAGTGTACAAAATACTCTTTTGTTGAATTCTCCTCTTTAATGAATCCAAATCCTCTTGATTCATTAAAGAATTTTACTGTTCCTTTACTCATAATTTGATTTTATTAAAAATTTGGCGCAAGATACGATTTATTTTTAATATATCATATTTATTTTCAATATTTTAAATTTTTCCCATATAAATGCTGTACGAAACGATATAAATCATACATTGGGATTTTTATATCCAATGAGACTAAAAAATTTGTTAGATATATATAAATGCAGGGAAAAACGCAACGAATTTGCTGAATACAGACTTAATGTAGATGCCAGGATCTGTGGCCTCTGTATAGAGGTTTGTCCATATCATTGATTATAAAAGGTTATTTTATTAAATTGCATTAACAAATCCGCCATAACATCAAATCTATTCTAATGAAAACAAAACAATTTTCAATTTTTCTCTTAACATCAGCAATTTTCGTAATCAACTCCTGTTCTCCAGTATATGTGCCTAATGTTATTAACGCACCTATGCTTACAAATCAGAAAGAAATACAGGCAGCTTTACATTTTGGCACTTCAGGATTTAATCCTCAGTTCGCATATGCAATAACAAATCACCTGGGAATAATGGCCAACGGGAGTTTCCTGGATATGACATCCGATACATCTTCCTCGGCCGATTTTTACCATAAGCATAGCTTTTTTGAAGTAGGGCCGGGCTACTATACAAATTTCGGATCAAGATTCAAATTCGGCATATACGGAGGCTACGGCTTTGGAAAAATAAAGGGTGAATATGAAAATGTATTATGGACTTCAAGGGCTGAAGTCAAATCTTCCAGGATTTTTCTTCAACCGACAGTGGGCATGACTTCAAAAATCCTTGATCTGGGTGTCTCAACAAGGTTTGTAGTAGTTACGTTTACCCAGGATTCGGAAAAAGATACAGGTGTCATGTTCGAACCCGCAGTAACTGCAAAGCTGGGTTGGGACCATGTAAAGATAGTAGGACAGTTAGGAGTATCCTATCCGATTAACTCGGAAAGTACACATTTCCAATATCAGCCAGGTATAGGTTCGCTTGGAGTCCAGCTTAATTTTGGCAAGATATTTAAATAATACCCTGTTCAGGGATCACTCTGTTCTTACTGAATCTGCCGGGTTTAATATTGCCGCCTGGTATGCTTTGTAGCTGATGGTAATAAATGTTATGACCACAGTCAACAATGCTGCCAGTACCAGAAGCAGTATACTTACCCTGGTTCTGTATACATAGTTCTGCAGCCAGCTATTCATGAAATAATATGCAACCGGCAGTGCAATAATAATTGATATTGATACAAGTATCAGGAAATCCCTTGAGATAAGCCTGATAATGACTCCCTCATCAGCACCGAATACTTTTCTTATCCCTATCTCCTTTGTCCTCTGTTCGACCATATATGAGGCAAGACCAAATAATCCCAGGCAGGCAATAAGAATTGCCAGTATAGTGAAAAGTGTAAAAATGAGTCCTCTTTTTTCGTCTGCCTCAAACTGTCGGTTAAACCTCTCTTTAAGAAATGTATATGAAAAAGGCTGATCAGGGAAGACCTCTTTCCATTTTGTTTCTATGAAGCCTATTGTCTGTTCAGTATTATTGCCGCTGAGCTTAACATAAATTATATTTCCCAGCTCACGATAAATAAGCAATAAAGATTCTATTTCATTATACATACCTGTCTGATGGTAATCGGCCATCATCCCTATGACACTTGCCCGTAA
>CAZOZU010000528.1:0-1762 GCA_964584355.1 uncultured Rikenellaceae bacterium | reverse complement strand
TCTGATCGGCTAAAGTTGGCTAGAATAACTAACCCAAATACTATTTGAAAAAGTAACTAAAAGATATACAAATGAAAAATCTGATTGTTTTTTTGATGATGATCGGGCTTATGTTTACCCAGGTCGATATGGCTTCTGCCCAGATAAAGAATCCTTTAAAAAAGAGAGTGGAGAAGAATGTTGACAAAGAACTCGATAAGCTGGAAAAAGGTATTGGAAACCTGCTTAAGAAGGACAAAGAGAAAGAGAGTGATATAGAGGGTAATCAGGCAGAACAGGAACAAGTACAAGAACAAGAACAAGAACAGGCAACAGGAGTACAACAAACTGGTGCTGCTAAAGCTTCAGGAAAAGAGACAGCCGTTGTTGAACTGAAATGGTCCAAATTTGATTTTGTCCCGGGTGATAAGATCATCTTTGAGGATAACCTTATCGGGGAGGAAAATGGTGAATTCCCCTCCAGGTGGGATCTTGTACAGGGAACTGTGGAAAATGCACAATATGGTGGCGAGAATATCATTATGTTCAGGGGTGGCTCACCTACAATTATTCCCTACCTGAAAAACCCGGAAATAGATTACCTGCCGGAAGTATTTACTATCGAGTTTGATTTGTATATGAATAATCATAACACTTTTACGGTATTGTTTTGGGACAGAAAAAATCAGAGTCATGCAGGTCACAGTCCTCTTGGTATTAATTACAAGCAGATGAGTCTAAGTCCTGCCAGTAGTTATCTCCCAAACAACGGATCAACAGAGAATAAATGGGCTCATATTGCAATAGCATATACTAATGGAAAAATGAAAGCCTATATTGACGAAACAAGACTAATCAATATCCCTCATCTTGGTTTTAATCCTACGGGAGTATCCCTGCATGCATATCATGCATCAGATAATTACCACTTCTTTATCAAGAATTTCAGGATTGCCGAAGGGGGCGTTAAATATTATGACCGCTTCCTGCAGGATGGTAAGATTGTATCCAACGGTATCCGGTTTGATTCGGGAAAATCTACCCTGAGACCCGAATCTATGGGTGTACTGAACGAAATATATAAGATGCTTGATGAACATAAGGATGTGAATGTCAGTATTGAAGGACATACTGATGATGTCGGTGATAATGACCTGAACCAGAAACTGTCTGAAGATAGGGCAGAAGCAGTTCGCAAACAACTTATCTCGATGGGAATAAAAGAGGACAGGCTTACATCAAAAGGATTTGGTGAGAGCAAACCTGTTAATACGAACGATACTCCTGAAGGCAGGGCAGAAAACCGAAGGGTGGAGTTTGTGAAAGCTACAGGAAACACTTCCGGCAATACCATACCTGATAATCCGGGTAACGAGAACAGCCAGAATACGCAGATTGCCCGGGCAGCCCCGGATAATCAAAATGCCGGAAACAGCAAGACCTATAGTTCAGTAAAAATAGGAAGCCAGGATTGGATGTCTGAAAATCTGTCTGTTACTGCTTTCCGGAATGGTGATGAAATTCCTCAGGCAAAAACAGTCGATGAGTGGGAAGAAGCCAAATGGGAAGAGAAACCTGCATGGTGTTATTATGATTCTGACCCCTCCAACGAAGAAAAAAACGGGAAATTGTATAACTGGTATGCGGTTAATGATACCAGAGGGCTTGCCCCTGAAGGATGGAAAATCCCAGCCGATGAGGATTGGGATAAGCTTAGAACATATCTTGGTACTAGCAGTGGTGGAAAAAAAATAAAAAGTACCAAAGGCTGGAAAGAGAATGG
>CAZOZU010000527.1:0-1773 GCA_964584355.1 uncultured Rikenellaceae bacterium | reverse complement strand
TAAGAAACAATAACAAGAATGATTTCCTCCATTTTTACCAGATGATAGATGTTCTCATTCTTGATGACGTTCATGAGTTTGCAGGAAAAGAGAAAACCCAGGATACTTTCTTTCATATATTCAATCATTTGCATCAATCGGGCAAGCAGCTTATCCTGACCTGTGACAGACCTCCTGTTGACCTCCAGGGTATGGAACAAAGGCTTCTTTCAAGGTTCAAATGGGGTCTCCAGGCTGATCTGCAGCGTCCTGACTACGAAACACGACTGGCCATCCTGAAAAAGAAGGCCTATAATGACGGAATTGAATTGTCAGAAGATATTTTTGAATTCCTGGCAGTAAACATCTCGAACAATATAAGAGAACTGGAAGCAGTACTTATATCTCTTTATGCCCAGTCGACATTAAACAGGAAGGAGATCACTCTTGACCTTGCCAGGATGATGGTTGAAAAACTTATCAGCACGGCAAGAAGGGAAATAACAATTGACTTTATCCAGAAAATAGTATGCGATTATTACAAAATACCTGTCGATCTCATTCAGGGTAAGACAAGAAAGCGTGAGATCGTACAGGCACGTCAGGTCTCAATGTACTTCTCAAAGAATCTTACAAAAGCATCGCTGGCAAGTATTGGATCGCATATCGGCGGTAAAGATCATGCAACAGTACTGCATGCATGTAAGACCGTTAATAATCTAATCGACACTGACAAACATTTCAGGAATCAGATAAATGAAATAGAAAAGAAACTGAAAGTATGAGGGGGAGTGCTATATAGTTATCTTCTGGCTTTAAAATTCTCCCTGTCTATATCCTTCACACATCTGAATCCTACTGTAGCACTTCTGTCGAACCCGGGAGAAACCAGTAACATGATCTGTGTTTTATTTAGTGGTTGTGGTCCTCCTTCAATATACCACCAGCTTGATTCAGGCTGGAAATAGCTGCCTCCCCTGATTACCGTAAAATAATATGCTCCATTGAAATACATATCATTTGTCATCTGCCAGACATTGCCTACCATATCCATAACACCATAAGGACTCTCACCTTTTCGGAAAGCATCTACCGGTGTAAGCCTGTCAAATGCATTATTACAGTATGTTCCATGAAATTCGTTGCCCCATGGCCATAGCCGTTTGTCAGTACCCTGTGCAGCCAACTGCCATTCAGCCTCCGTGGGAAGTCTTTTTCCTGCCCACTCCGCATAAGCTTTCATATCCTCGCTGGTCACATATACAACGGGATAATCACCCTTTCCCTGTTTATACATACCTGATTCCCAATGCCTCAGATACCTTGTTGTATCTTCAGGGTAATATCCTGTGCTTATGATAAATTCGTGATAACCGGCATTTGTGACAGGATATTTATCTATCAGGAAACTATCTACTTTGATTGTTTTACCGCTGATATCCGGATATGGAATGAAATCCTCACGGGTAATAACATTAAATGAAAAATCGGTTCCGGGGATAAGTACCATATCCTCAGGAATATTAACGGCAGGAGGTGTCGGAGTTGTTTTGCTGATGATCCAGGGTTTACCTCCTTCAAGACTGAGAACATTCTCATCTCTCAACCTTTTATTTTCTATGAGCTGAATAACTATTTTGCCTTCAAAATACCCAAACAGATCTTTGAGGCTGATCACAGTATCGCTATTTATTTTGAATTCCCTGAAGTCTGTTTTATAGGAAGGATCTCCTTTCCAGATAATCACCTTACCTGAACTCTGACCCTTTATCCTGACAGAATCACCATTCAACC
>CAZOZU010000526.1:0-1780 GCA_964584355.1 uncultured Rikenellaceae bacterium | reverse complement strand
AACTCAGGTCAGACCATTTTCATTCGGGTCTTGATATAAAGACGCAAGGAGTTATTGGTAAAGAAGTAGTTGCCGCGGCATCAGGATATATTTACAGGATAAGCATATCACCCGGAGGATTCGGTAGAGCACTCTATCTGAGACACTCGTCCGGCTATTCAACAGTTTATGGACACCTTGACAGATTCGTCCCGGAAGTTGAAGAATATATTGTAAACCAGCAGTATGAAAAGAAAAGCTACAATATAACAGTATTTCCCCCGGAAGATAAATTCATCTTTAAACAGGGAGACCTAATTGCATATTCAGGTAATACTGGCAGCTCTACTGGCCCCCACTTACACTACGAGATACGTAAGTCGTCATCTGAAATGCCGGTTAATCCGCTGTTATTTGAATTTGGGACTGGTGATGATTTAGTACCAATCATTGAAAAGCTTGCCGTTTACCCGGCAACAATGAATACCCTCATAAATGATCACAATAAAATGGGGAAATATACTGTTGCCGGTGGTCATGGCAATTATTACATTCCAGGGGGCAATGAGATAAGAATAAGCGGTAGGGCGGGATTTGGAATTAAAGCTTATGACCTACTTAACGACAGCTATAATAAATGTGCGGTTTATGCAATTGAAATGAAAATCGACAGCCTCTCCTTATTTAAATTTGTTATGAATGAATTTTCATTCAACGAAACAAGGTATATAAACAGTCACATTGATTATGAAACTTATATAAGAGAAAGGACACGTTACCATAGGACTTTTCTTCTTCCAAATGATAAATTAAGTGTTTACCAGGATGTAGTGAACAGGGGAATATTCAATTTCAATGAGGATAAAATTTATCATATTGAAATAATTGTAAGCGACATTCATAATAACAAATCTACACTGACATTCAAAGTAAAAGGAATGCCCCGGAAAATTCAGGAGAAAACTGTTCACCCCGATAACGGTCAGTTTATAATGCCATATAACAGGTCAAACAGGTTTAATACTGAAGATGTTTCAATATCCTTTCCTGCAGGATCGCTGTATGATACTTTATATTTCAAATACCTGAAGACAGCTGGTACAAAAGAAATGTTGTCAGAGGTTCATTATATTCATGATGAATTCACTCCGGTACATAAAGCTTATTCTTTATCAATTAAACCATCTCTGATTCCCGAAGGGAAGGAATCAAAAATGATTATTATTCAGCTCCGTGATGATCTTAAGAAAAGTGCTCTAAACAGCTCTTTTGAAGATGGCATTGTAACCGCAAAACCATCTTCATTTGGAATGTTTTGTGTTGGAATTGATACTATCCCCCCTGTGATCTCATCAAATGGAATGACTCCTGGCATTGATCTCAGCGGTAAAAAGGAAATAAGGATAAAGATCTATGATGACCTCTCCGGAATAAATAGCTATGAACCAATGTTAGACGGTAAATGGGCATTATTTGAATATGACCAGAAAAATAATGTTCTTATTTACAGGTTTGATTCTGAACGGATCGACAAGGATACAACTCACAACCTGACGCTAAAAGTATCAGATAATGTGGGGAATGAGAGCTATTATGATTGTGAATTTGTGTGGTAGAACCCCCGGTCACGCTGAAGCGTGACCACCCCCTGAAGGATTAGGACCCCCGACCAGCTAAAGCTGGTCTGCCCCCTAAAGGGGGCTTGAAACCCATATTCTACTGTAATACATTTACTTATGGGTTTACAGCCCCCCTATATTTGTGCCATTTGGCAATATAGGATAGAACAAGAGTTCTTTGA
>CAZOZU010000525.1:0-1782 GCA_964584355.1 uncultured Rikenellaceae bacterium | reverse complement strand
GCAGTTCAGAAAAGAAGGAATAACGATCACAAAAGTGTACCATTGTCCTCATCATCCTGATATTGATGGCCCATGTGGCTGCCGTAAACCGGAACCGGGAATGATACTTAAGGCTTTAGAGGAATTTGATCTTGATATTAAGGAGTGTATTCTTATAGGAGATAAAGAAACCGATCTTGAAGCCGGGAGAAGGGCGGGTATACCTGAGGCAAATCTGATTTTTTACCCCACTGGCATTTACCCCCCCAACCCCCCTGATCCTCTTTGACCCCCCAACCCCCCTGAAGGGGGCAGGTCCCGCTTCAGCGGGGCCGGGGGTATTTGTCTTCAGGGGGCATTCCGCGCATCGGAAGGGAGTAATTCACTTTCGGGGTTTATATATTCACCTTATCCTTAATAAGATACCTGTTCCTTTCCGCAGAATTCCTGTTTATCAGCTCGCCGAGGAACCCTGTTAAAAAGAGGAGAGATCCTATCACCATAACAGTTAAGGCAATATAGAAGTATGGGCTGTCGGTGACAAGTGGAGCCCTGAGATTATTGTGCACAAAAACCAGTTTTCTTATTCCAAGGTATCCTGCCATAACAAAGCCAATAAGAAACATCAGGGTACCCAGTGATCCGAAGAGATGCATCGGGCTTTTTCCAAACCGGGTTATAAAGCCTATGGTGAGCATATCAAGGTATCCCTTTATAAACCTGTCGAAGCCATATTTGGTTTCACCATATTTCCTTGCCTGGTGTTCAACTACTTTTTCACCTATTTTCCTGAATCCCGCTTCCCTGGCAAGCAATGGTATATAGCGATGCATTTCACCGTATACCTCGATACCTTTTACCACTTCATTACGGTAAGCTTTCAGACCGCAATTGAAATCGTGCAATTTTATTCCTGATGATAATCTTGCTGTCAGATTATAAAGGCGGCTGGTGGATCGTTTGATGAGGGGATCATAACGTTTCTTTTTCCAGCCCGATACCAGGTCATAACCTTCTTCATGAATCATCCTCACGAGTTCGGGTATCTCATCGGGAGAGTCCTGCAGGTCTGAATCCATTGTAATTACAACGTCTCCTTTTGCTTCACCGAATCCTGTATGAAGAGCTGCCGCCTTGCCGTAATTTCTTCTGAACTTTATTCCCTTTACAAATTTCTTATCGACAGCAAGGTCTCTTATTTTTTCCCATGATGAATCGGTACTCCCGTCGTCAATAAATATTATCTCGAACGAGAGTCCTGCTCCCGTCGAGACCTTCTCAATCCAGTCTGACAGCTCCCGGAGTGACTCTTCTTCGTTATAAACAGGAATGACGATCGAGAGATCCATATTAATTGGTTTCAGGCTCTTCTTCTGTTGAATCAACAAGGGGATTACCCTCTTTGCGGACAATTGCAGCTATAATAAGTGACATTATCAATCCCTGGAACATACTCCCTAAAATGCTTAAGGGTGCAAGCACTTCGGGTATCATAATCTTTCTTTGTAATCTCATGCTTATATCAATCTGATCCTGTGCAAGTCCCCTCTTAAGTAAAGCCTCTTCAGTTATGGCAAGCTGTTTATCAATCAAATTGGGGTCGATCAAGACATAGAGAATGTACATAAATATCGCTGCAATGATTGCATAATAAAGAAAAATGATCATACCTGCTCCCAAAGCTTGTCCGAATGTTATCAAACCATATCTGTAGTTATCACGGTATGATTTTACAAGAAAGTACAGAATAACAATCTGTACAGCCATAAATACCCAACCCTGTACCTGATTTAAGGAAAGATC
>CAZOZU010000524.1:0-1790 GCA_964584355.1 uncultured Rikenellaceae bacterium | reverse complement strand
TCATCCTGGCCGCATTGAAATCAAGATAAATACCATCGGTAAAACTGAAGCCGGGAGTATATTTTATCATCCCCTCCGGCGTCTGGCTATAGACAAGCAGACGGGAACTTACTGTAATTATTACGATTAACATTATCAAAAATGCCGGTAATTTCTTCATGTCTCGTCAGGTTTTCCTGTCCGGATCTGTAATAGTGTATCTGAGGGTACAAAGTTATAAATTTTTGCGCCACATGTATTCAAGCCATCCTTCCCTGATTAATCATTCTCCTGTTTTCCCCGGAATTGTTTTTGTACCTCTTACTGAGCTCTTTCCTTTGTAATCAAAAACTTTTCATACTTTAGCCGGCAAAAACCTCATTCATGAAAAACCAATGGTATGTAAGTCTTTTCAAGAATTATGCAAAAGCATATGATTCAGAAAGCTTTACACAAGGTACTATCGGTGAATGTGATTTTATCGAAAAAGAGCTTGATTTCAATAAATCATTGAAAATCCTGGATGTAGGATGCGGAACAGGCAGACACTCTATAGAACTTACAAAAAGAGGATATAATATTACCGGAATAGACTTATCTGAATCAATGCTCAGGAGAGCAAGAAACAAAGCTAAAGCAGACAACCTGGATATCGAATTCCTGAATCATGATGCAAGAGATCTCCCCTTCGACAGCGATTTCGATGTTGCTATAATGTTGTGTGAGGGAGGATTCCCGCTAATGGAGACAGACGAAATGAATTATGAGATCCTGAAAAATGTAACAAAATCGCTGAGACAGAAATGTAAATTCATATTCACAACATTAAACGTATTATTTCCTTTATGCCATTCCCTCGAAAAATTCATGAAAGAAAGTTCGCAGGGAGATAGTGCGACTTACAGTAATAACAGGTTCGACCTGATGACATTCAGGGACAATAATAAAACGGAATTCACTGACGATTCCGGAAATAAAAAGATCCTCGACAGTAACGAAAGATATTATATCCCCAGTGAGATAAGCTGGCTGTTGAAATCGCTGGGATATAAAAAAGTTGAGATTTTCGGAGCAAAGCTCGGGGCCTTTTCAAGAAACGACAAACTTACCACCGGAGATTTCGAGATGCTTGTAATAGCAGAAACTACCTGATCCAACGCTATTCAGACATTGTCTACACGGAACCCGCCTGCCCGCCAAAAAATAATTTTTCTTTTTCAGATATTATCCCGTAAATTTGTTTAAGACTCTGCCCCCGTGAGTTTTAAGTATTGGCTATTGTCAGGCAATAGCATTATATCTGTTTGCCGGAATGCAAACGGGATAAACTTTTTTATTATGCTATTGTGACTGACGGGGCTGTGTATTAAGTGGACCCGACAAATGACAATAAGATAGATACCTGCTCCTACCGGACAGATATGGAATGTTATGTGTAATTTAAGTGGTTATATAAAAAGTTATGTTTAAGCGGTGACTTCTCCAGGTCGTTTGGTTATTAAAAAGAAGAGAATATAAAATTAATTTATTGATTATCAATTGGTATAATTTTTGAGGGAATAAATATACTTTATAGATTATAACCCATTTAAACTTAAATGATGTGAACCGTAACCTATTTTATATCATCCTTTGTTTCTCGACTATTTTTTTCTCCTGTGAAAAAGAAAAATCAATAATTATCGAAAATACCGATATACCTTTACTAAGTAAGGTTCTTATAGGTGGAGAGTTATATAAAGAGTACTCGTACAATCAGGCAAATTTAGTAAGTGAAGAAAAAAGCAAATTCCATTATTCAAAACACAATT
>CAZOZU010000523.1:0-1790 GCA_964584355.1 uncultured Rikenellaceae bacterium | reverse complement strand
TACGTGATGAAACTGAAAAATACAATGTGTCAACATTCACTGAATTTCTGGAAGCAAGACATGGAGATACAGGAAGGATCTTAAGACTTGTATCAAGTCTGGCTATCGTGTTTTTCTTTTTCTTTTATGTTGGTGCACAGTTTCTTGGTGGAGGAAAGACTCTCTATACTCTCTTTGGATTAAAACCCGGACTGGGAGTACTTATTACTGCTGCAATAATAATTCCATACACAGTATATGGGGGCTTCAGAAGTGTTGTTTATACCGATGTCATACAGGCTGTATTGATGATAATAACCTTGATCTTAGGCCCTATTATAGGTATTATTTATATTACTAACACACCCGATATATATGCTGCAAATCTTACAGACGCCCTTGTAAAATCGGGTGATACATATATATCCCTGACCGGTGGAGTAAAAGGATTTGGAGCAGGTCTGCTGATAACAGGAGGATTCAGCTGGTTTTTTGGATATCTCGGTGGTCAGCCCCAGTTGAGTGTCAGGTTTATGGCTGTAAGGGATCACGGAGAGGCAAGAAAAGCAAGGAATATAGGTATCACATGGACAATATTTGCTTATATAGGTGCTCTTATGATAGGCTGGATAGGCATTGCAATCTTCGGACCAACAGGACTTAGTGACCCTGAATATGTTATGCCCAGTGTCATTCTCAAGCTCTTCCCTCCCGTAATTGCGGCCTTGCTCATATCAGGCGCTATTGCTGCAATGATATCGACAGCCGATTCCCTGTTAATATTGTCAGCTACTGAACTCTCAGAAGGTATTCTTAAAAAGAATAAAAAAATAAAGGAAGGATTATCAGAAGGAATTTTGAAAAGACACAGATTAACCACTGCACTGCTAGCAGTGGTTGCCCTGGCACTGTCGTATGTAACCCCGTCAAAACTGATCTTTACCATAGTCAGTTATGTATGGGCCGGAATAGGATGTACCTTCTCAGTGGTGATCCTTTTCACTCTGTTCTGGAGAAGATTTCATGGAAAGGCTGCTACCATTACAGTTGTCGCAGGTATCCTATTTACTATATTCTGGATCAGCGGTGGCTTTGAACAACACTATAAAGTCACAGAGTCAAAAGCAGAATTTCTTGTAAATCAAAATGTTATAAGTTCACCTGAATATGAAAAACTTAAAATTCTCGAAGGTCGGCGTTTTATAAGTACATCCAAATTTGAAACTGCCTTAACTGATAAGCTCATAGCGTCAGATGATGATAAGAGGCTTACTGTGATTATCTCTTCATTTACCGGGAAAGGAGTGCCGGCAAGACTCACAACATTTATATTCTCACTGCTAACAGCAGTAATTGCAACTTTTTTTATATCGCCGGAAAGAATTAATCGCCCCAACCTCCCATAAACTGAGCTGACTTAGCAAAAGAGGATCTTGGATTCACACAACAAACCGGTATCTTGGAGCTGTTGGCAATAATATATTGTTCGGATGCTCCTACCATATAGTCAGCAAATGTTATGTTTTTGGTTGTTACAATAAGTATCAGGTCGGCATTTATTTTGATTGCAAAATCGAGTGTCTGTTGCGCAAAATTTCCTCTGGGAATCTCATGAATCTCATATTCTATATTATTCTGTATGAGATATTTTATGGCAAAATTAAGGTTAATTTTGGTTCTTTTAATCAGGCTTGGATCAGTAGAAGAAGTAACAAGAATATTAATTTTTGAATCAAGGTATTTGCCCATGAAGATTGCCATTTTAGTTTTCTCCTTGTTCTCCCTCCTGAAATCAACGGGGAATACTATAT
>CAZOZU010000522.1:0-1791 GCA_964584355.1 uncultured Rikenellaceae bacterium | reverse complement strand
GTTCAGTTGGTTTCATACTTAATAAAAAGCTTGATATAAAAGTGTGTGATGCCATATCAGGATTTGAAGGCTGGGATGAATTTCTCAGTATGGGAGGACCGGTTTCTCCTGATACGCTTCATTACCTTCATAACCTGGGAGAGAAAATACCAAAAAGTGTACTGGTTGACGAAAATATTTATTGGGGTGGCGATATAGATTTAATAAAGGATCTGATAAGTGTCGGTGAGCTTACTAATAACCAGATAAGATTTTTCCTCGGATATTCAGGATGGTCAGCCGGTCAGCTTGAGAAAGAACTAAAAGAGAATTCCTGGGTAATTGCCAAAATCAATTCAGATAAAATCCTGAGTAACCAGGTGGACGATGCCTGGAAAAAAGTCCTGAGAGGATTAAAAAAGAAATACCGTATGTGGGCGGATTTTCCGGATTCACCGGATATGAACTAAGGATTTCCTATAAATGCATGATCTTAAATACCAGCTCCTTAAGTAAATCGCCGGGTTCGCTGCTAAGATCACCATAACCCTTCGATTTCATATCATAAGTACGTAAAAGAGCTATTGCCTGTACTGTTTTTCCCATACTGTATTTTGTTGCTGAAAGCTCATACTCACTTACAAAATAAGGATTGATCTTAAGGGCAGCTGCGACATTGTTCTTTGACTTGTCGGTAAGATAATGATATGTCAATAGCCTTGTGAAAAAACTGAACAGCGATGCTATTGACAGGGTAATAGGATTATCTTTTTGATTACCGGCAAAATGAAGGACTATCCTGTTCGCCTTTAAAATGTTTCTTTCACCAACAGCCTTCTGGAGCTCAAAATTATTGTAATCTTTACTAATACCTATGTTTTTTTCGATTAGTGAGGTTGTAATAACAGGTTTACCGGGCGGTAAAGTGATTAATAGTTTATTGAGCTCATTTACAATTTTATGAAGATCGGTCCCCAGGTATTCAGTTAACATCGCACTTGCATTTGGATCAGTTTTAATCCCCTCGGCCATAAGGTATCGTTCAATCCAGCCGGGGACCTGGTAATCTCGCAGCCTTGGTGATTCAAAATATACGGCATGGGTTGACAGAGCTTTATAAAATTTGGTTCTTTTATCAGCAGCTCTGTATTTATAATTGATAACCAGTATTGTTGAGGGTTGTGGTTTCTCAAGGTAAAAAAGAAAATCATCAATTTTTTTAAGGGATTGTGCTTCCTTCACTATTACTACCTGGTGACTCGACATCATGGGGAACTTTCTGGCTGTGTCGATTATGGTCGCAACAGTTGTCTCTTCACCGTAAAGTATGACCTGGTTAAATGATCTTTCGGATTCAGGAAGAACATTATCTTCAATATAATCAGAAATAAGATCAATATAATATGATTCTTCCCCGGCAAGAAAATAGACCGGTTTGAAGATCCTTTTTTTAAGATCGGATATTATCTCTTCATAGGTGACTGCCATATCAGAACCTCAGGTGTTTTACGGAAATGCCATTTTCCTTGATCTCTCTCAATGCATCTATACCTATTTTAAGGTGCGTTTCAACATATTTATCAGTTACCTGCCGGTCACTTATCGCAGTTTTTATTCCTGTCGATATCATCGGCTGATCCGAAACCAGCAGCAGGGCACCTGTAGGGATTTCATTTGCAAAACCAACAGTAAATATTGTTGCTGTCTCCATGTCAATAGCCATGGCACGTGTTTTAACAAGGTATTTTTTAAACCGCGCATCATATTCCCAAACCCTTCTGTTTGTGGTAAATACAGTACCTGTCCAGTACT
>CAZOZU010000521.1:0-1799 GCA_964584355.1 uncultured Rikenellaceae bacterium | reverse complement strand
AAGAGCAGAAAATATATTGAAAGTCTTATTTAAATCTTCATCAACTGATTAAAGGGGTTTGTGTTACCATTTATATAGCCTTGCATTCCCAAGAGAATCGCCGACCTTGTCCTGATAAATCGGGATAACATCGGCAAAGTCCGAAGGCAATTCCCAAACACATGTACTCACCCCTGTCATTTATACTGTTCTGAATACACAAATGAACACACAGGAACTGATTTAGCATGTCAGTTTGTACAACTATTACACGAAAAACATACACAATGAGTGAAAAAAGTAATAAAAAGGTCAACGTTATTTAGGCATTGACTTTTGTTAACGCTGAACGCTAAAAGCTGTACACTTAATCAATTATCATCTAGATATTTACTCCAAAATGTCATAACTTGCAAATAATTAACTTCATTTTCTTTTTGCCTTGAGGTCAATAGTACGTTACATATTATTCATTCTTGCTTTTCTCCTGCTGGTTCAATGTGAAAAGGAGGAACCTGAACCGGAACCGGAACCGCTGGAGGAATTTAGAATAGTCGATGGTAGTTTTATAAATGCTCTTGCTGCCAATGGTTTTGATAAAAACAACGACAGGTTTATCGATTCTGTTGAAGCTTTAGCAATTGAATACCTTAATGTTGATTCATGCAATATTTTTAGTTTGTCAGGTATTCAGAATTTTGTTAATCTTAAGGAGCTAAGTTGTCAGTATAACAACATTCGCATTCTGGATATTTCTTACAATAGCAAATTGGGAAAATTATACTGTAATAATAATCAGCTTTCCGAGTTAACAGTCGAAAATAACATCATGTTGTTTTGCATGTATTGCAATGACAACCAATTATCTAGCCTGAATGTTACTGAAGCTAAAAATTTGAGAAAGTTGCACTGTGAGAATAACAGTATGAGCAACCTGGATATTTCTGATAATTATGCTTTGAATGAGATAGATTGCTCCGGCAACCAGTTGTTGAAGCTCGAAGTCAACATAATACACATAACTCTAAGCCCTGCGCTAAGCCGTCGCTGTCCTTCGTCCAGCTATGGCTTACAAAGCCTGTGCTCTGTGCCCTGAGCTCTGAGCCTATTGGTTCATATTACATTCTTTCGTAACTTTAACACAATGAGCATTGTATTAGAGAGCGGCATTGACAGTTATGTTTATAGCCACGGAAAGAAATACTCTTACTTCGGTGGTAATAATTATCTTGGTCTCGCCAGCCATCCGAAAGTAAAAGAAGCAGCTGTTCAATCTGTTAAGAAGTATGGGGTAAATTTCTCTGCTTCACGGTGTACAACAGGAACGGCGTCTGTGCATCTAGAACTTGAAAAACAGCTTTCGCTTTTTAAGGGAAAACAGGATACAGTGGTTTATGCCTCAGGATACCTGGGAAATGGCATTTTACTGGAGATACTTAAAGGCACTTATTCTGCAGTTTTCACCGACGAATATGCACACGCCAGTATTCTCGCGGGAATACCCGGGGGTGTAAATATGTTGTATTATAACCATTGCGATGCACATCATCTTGAGTATCTTTTGGGTCAGCACAGGATTACAAACCCGCTTATCATTACTGATGGTGTTTTTGCGCTTACCGGTGAAATTGCACCACTTGATAAAATATTTCCTGTCGTAAAAAGGTACAATGGCATTCTTGTTGTCGATGATGCGCATTCAACGGGTATACTTGGCAAAACAGGAAGGGGAACGCCCGAGCACTTTAATCTCCCGGAAGATGGCAATATTTATCAGACCGAGACGATGAGCAAGGCACTGGGCAGTTACGGAGGATTTA
>CAZOZU010000520.1:0-1801 GCA_964584355.1 uncultured Rikenellaceae bacterium | reverse complement strand
TTCGTCCTCTCCATGTTTCAAGTTTCACCGGCTCCCATTTTTTTGATTTAGCTGAACGATAGCAGGCATCCATTATTTCATTAACAATATATCCGTCGTAAAAGGTTTCTCCTGGTTCTTTTTTGTTTTCGAAGGCATTGAACATATCGGTAAACATATCGATATATCCAAGTTCAACCACTTCATCGCCAACAGGGAATAGCCATCCTTTTTGAGATTCAGCCTTTTCTGCCACATATCCTTTCTTTCCTTCGGCGGTGAACATTTCGAAACCTGTACGCAGGAAATTGTTTATCCATATCGTACCCTCAGTACCCATCACTTCATCTCTCAGATCCATTCCACCACGGAATGTCCAGCTCACCTCGAATTGTCCCACTGCTCCATTCTCATATCTGACAAGTCCGATGGCATTATCCTCAGCATCAATAGGTTTAACAAGAGTATCAGCCCAGCATACTACCTCTACAGGTTTGATATCCTTGCCTATATAGTTACGTGCTATCTCGATACAATGACATCCCATATCCAGCAGTACTCCTCCACCGGAGATATCTTTTGTCCAGAACCAGTCGCTGTGTGGTCCCGGATGTGTTTCACGCGAACGCACCCATGTTACATCTCCCACAGCACCCGCCCTCACAGAATTCAGGGCCTTTAGTGTTTTAGGCGGGTATACAAGATCTTCGAGGTATCCATTAATAACACCTGCTTTTTCTACCAGGTCCAGCATTTTTATTGCTTCAATGGCATTACTGCCTAATGGTTTTGTACAGAACACAGCCTTCTTAGCTGCAGCTACAAGTTTAACCGCCTCAAGATGAAGGTTGTTGGGTAAACCAATAATCACCACGTCGACCTCGGGATCATTAACTGCCTCCTTCATTGATGTAGTCCACTTTGGTATTCCATGTTTCTTTGCAAAGGATTTTCCTCTCTCTTTGTCTCTTGAGTAAATAACAACCACCCTGTCACGGTTGCGCTGACCATGAAGGGAAAATGTATAAAAATCGCCTATAAAACCTGCGCCAAGCATTGCTACTTTTGCCATAGTATTAAATTTTAGGGTTATTATTCTGACATTATTTCGATTCTGTTATTTTCAGGATCAAGTATTACACTTTCATAATACCCGTCACCGGTTATACGCGGCCCGCTGATAATTTTTACTCCATCATTCAAGAGTCTGTCAGTAAGATTGTCAACCTCTTCCCTGTTGCCTGCATCAAGTGCAATATGAGCATACCCCAGCAACTCTTCCATTTCTTTGCCGCTAATATCATCTCGTTTCATAATCTCAATTCTCCCTCCATCATTGAATGTAATAAAATAGGATGAAAACTTTTTTAACCGGTTGATATATTTTGTACTTACGGTACAGTCGAAGTATCTGAGAAAAAAATCTTTTTCCCTTTCAAGATTGCTTACCCAGATAGCGGTATGGTGTATCTTCATAAATCTGCTTATTCCTGACTCTGATAACAAATATAATAATTTAGATACTGTTTACCCTGCTTCTGCTGAAGTTGCATCTGTTAAAGCCCATGTTGCAAAGAGGCTGTTGAAAAAGTCAATTTTAACCGCAAAGTACACTGCTAGCGCCGATTTGTAATCGGGGCTTTTCACTGCTAGCGCCGATTTGTAATCGGGGCTTAATTGTATTATTACTATCTTTACATAAATTTTCCTCGTGCTATGTCAGATAAATATAAAATTTGGGATCACAGTAAAGCCTATTTCATAACATTAACAGTAATGGGATGGGTTGATGTTTTTACTAACAAACATTACAGATTTATTG
>CAZOZU010000519.1:0-1801 GCA_964584355.1 uncultured Rikenellaceae bacterium | reverse complement strand
ACTGTGTTTACAAACCTCTCTTCTCAAGACTTAATAAGATTGAGAAATTTGAAACGCACAGAACAGTAGACAAGCCTGACGAAGAATGGAATGAATCTGTTGGTGTGGTAACAAGCCTGCTCAATAAAATAGATATCAATATAAAAGAATCGGTGGCTATTGTTTGTGGCCCACCCATTATGATGAAATTTGGTACTATAAGGCTGCTGGAGATGGGGTATGACGACGACCAGATTTATCTTTCGATGGAAAGAAATATGTCATGCGGGCTTGGAAAATGTGGACATTGCATGTTGGGTGAATATTTTGTCTGTAAGGACGGGCCGGTATTTACATATAGTGAACTGAAAGATACACCTGATATTTGGAAATAGAATACATTATTAATATTGATCAAAAACATAAGTAAGTTAAGGGAAATGAAAATTACTACGAAAAATCTTAAGAAGATCAATTTTTTTGATCACTATACTGATAAGCAGCTTGAAATAATTGCATCACTGAGCTCAATAAGGGAATTTGAGGTCAAGCAAGTATTATTCGAACAATATGATAAACTTACAGATCTTGCTGTTCTGCTTGAAGGCACTCTTTCGGTGGGAATAAGCATAGCCAAGGAAAAAAGGATTTATCTGGGGACTATAGAAGAGGGTCAGCTTTTTTCATGGTCGGCCATCTTCGAACCACCAATTGCAACAGCATGGGTGATGACTGTTACTCCTGCAAAGGTTATGCTTATCGATGCAACTCGGCTTAAGAAAGAATTTGTTAAAGACTGCAATTTCGCTTATAAAACAATGTCAAGAATTGCACATACAATATCTCAAAGATTAACCGACACAAGATTCCAGTTGATGAACCAGCTGATGTTATAAGAACAAATACAGGATAGTAAGTATTTTGTTTACTTAATAGGTCATGGGACAGAAGATAATGATAGATATGATAAAGCTGAGAGCTGCAATGGTTGAAGATACAGACATTGTTCTTCCAGAAGCACTGTTCTATACATCAGTAAATTCAAACGGGCTGAAAACCATCCGTGAACTTACCACGTTCAGGTTTACATGCCGGAAATGTGAAGATGCTCCATGTATAGCTGTTTGTCCTGCTGATGCCCTCGAAAAGGATGAGGAGGGAGTGATAAACCGCCATACAAACCTTTGTATATCCTGTAAATCGTGTGTTACAATCTGTCCTTTCGGAACTATGATGACTGACTTCTTCAAACATCACAGAAACAAAGACATATTTTATGACCTTACAGATGAAAATGAATTGAAAAAGTTCATTGAAGCATGTCCCCCGGGAACAGTTACCATTACCGATGAGGATGAGGCACCTGAAAAGAATATCTATAAATTAAACGATAAAGTACTGGTTAGAGAATATTTATACATCACTGAAAACATGTAATATGGCAGTATACCTGTTTTATTTCTTTATCTTTCCCGGACTTCTTTTTGTAGCAGTTATCGGTGCTTTTCTTTCATGGTTCGACAGGAAAATAACTGCCAGGGTACAATTCCGCAAAGGACCTCCACTGTTACAACCCTTTTATGATTTCTTTAAGTTGTTACTGGTAAAAGAGACTATACTTCCAAAGCATGGTTCTCCCCTGATATTCCTTCTTGCACCTGTTTTTGCTGTCTTTGGTGCTGTAATGGCCGGAGTTTTTATTCTTTTGCCATTGTTTGGTATCACTACCGGATTTAAAGGTGACCTTCTGGTAATATTCTACCTTCTTACAATACCTTCATTTTCATATATCATTGGGTCGCTGGCTTCTGGTAATCCCCTG
>CAZOZU010000518.1:0-1810 GCA_964584355.1 uncultured Rikenellaceae bacterium | reverse complement strand
CATACCTATTGTAAGGATTACCCATATCATGAATTGTGTTAATCCCACCAGTGCTATACCTATTATCTTACCCATCATCAGTTGCACAGGTTTTACCGAAGAGACAATAACTTCAACAACCCTGCTGGTTTTTTCTTCGATAACGCCTCTCATTACCTGGGCACCGAACATAAAGACAAGTATATACATCAGGAAACCTCCGATATATGCCAGAGCCATTGCTATCCCGGTATTTGTTTGTATTGACTGTCCTGAATCGTCGATCCTGATTGTCTGAACGGAAACTCTTGTATTTATATCTTTCAGAATATCGTCGAGATTCTGAATATTGTATGCGAGAAGTTTTTGTTTTTCAATCTCTTTCTCGAGCGAAGAAGAAATATGTTCAAGAAGTCCTATTGGTGGCTGCTTTTTGGAAATCAGCTGTATTGCATCGGGAGTATTTATTAATTCAGGTGAGATCCACAGAATGCCATAATATCCGGCAGTATCAAATGTTTTTTTTAAAATATCAATATTAGCAACATGAAGATAATCAAAATCAGCATCTTTTGTATCGGGTATTGCATTTATGAAAAGATCAGATCCATCTTCTATCACAGCTATCTTCTTGAAATCCTTATCGTCGTTAAGCATTATCAGAGTGGGAACAAATATCAGGGCGGCCATGAGCAGGGGTGCCAGGATGGTCATTATGATGAATGATTTTTTCCTTACCCTGGTAAGGTATTCTCTTCTTATGATAACAGATATCTTATTCATAGTGTTTTTATTACAGAATTAATTACGTGATTCAACAACCCTGATGAATATTTCATTCATTGAGGGAAGGGCCGGATTAAAAGAGATCATATTTCCTGATTTCATCACTCTACTCAGAATGTCATTTACCGGGATATCCTTTTCAATTTTAAACCTTATTGTACTTTTCTCATCTTGAAACCGGGAATCAAGGATCTTGAACTGGCCATTTTCCTTCAGGCTTACCTTGCCTTCAAATTCAATTTCGAATTCATTGGCAGCCCACTGTCTGCGGATATCATCCACACTACCCTCAAGAATGGTCTTTGCTTTATTAATTAATGTAATATTGTCGCATAGTTCCTCCACCGATCCCATGTTATGTGTTGAGAATATTATAGTGGCTCCTCTTTCCCTGAGAAAAAGGATTTCATTTTTTATGATATTTGTATTCACCGGATCAAATCCGGTGAAAGGTTCATCGAAGATTATCAACCTCGGTTCATGAAGTACGGTGGTTATGAATTGTACCTTCTGTTGCATACCTTTGGAAAGTTCTTCAACTTTCTTTCCCCACCAATCGACAATATCAAGTTTTCTGAACCAGTATTTAAGTCTTTTCATTGCTTCAGCCTTTGTAAGTCCTTTTAGCTGGGAAAAATAGAGAGCCTGCTCACCAACTTTCATCTTTTTGTACAGACCGCGTTCTTCTGGCAGGTAACCTATTACCTGTACATCTCTTGGAAGCAGTATGTGACCATCCATGAAAAGTTCACCGGTATCAGGTCCTGTAATCTGATTGATAATCCTGATCAGTGTTGTCTTTCCGGCGCCGTTCGGACCAAGAAGCCCATATATGGATTGTTCTGGTACTGATATACTTACACTGTCCAGGGCTGTGAACTTACCAAATGTCTTGGTTATGTTCGTTGCTTCAAATAGTGGCATAAAAAATCAGTTAGTTTTAAAAATAAGTGGTAAATATATAAAAACTCTTATTCAAAGTATCCCCTCATTCTTTCGAAGAATCCTTTATCGTTCTTATCAGGTTTTGGAGTGAAAGTGCCTG
>CAZOZU010000517.1:0-1816 GCA_964584355.1 uncultured Rikenellaceae bacterium | reverse complement strand
AGGGACCCAGCAGGCATTTTTCCCGAGCATTCTGGCACGACGTACAAGTACATCCTGAATGGTATTGTTCAGCATGTGACCCATGTGAAGAACACCTGTTACGTTTGGTGGCGGGATTACAATTGTGTATGGTACCCTGTCATCAGGAGTGCTCTTGAAAAAGCCATGCCTCATCCAATAATCATACCAATGGGCTTCAGCTTTTCCCGGTTCATATTTTGAGGGTATTTCCATAGGTCTGGTCAGGTCATCTGATGTGCAAAATTAGAAATATTTATGAAATGAAGGTTGAAGATCAAAAAATCCCCTCCTGGTTTTGCTTCGCCGAAGCGGCTACGCGAAGGCGAGGGAGGGAGTTAGGGATGGGTTTTGCAATTAGTTTTATCTATGGTTATAACACGAAGTTAATACAGGTATCAGATAACACATTCATTCTTTCTCTGTTTTTAATTACTTTTACCTGATCAATAAAAACCAAATATCATGCCATCAATATCCGAAAAGGGCAAAGCAATGCCGGCGTCGCCGATACGTAAACTGGTTCCCTATGCTGAAGAAGCAAAAAGCTTAGGCAGGAAGGTATATCATTTAAACATCGGACAACCCGATATTCCTACACCTGAGGTTGCACTGAATGCTTTAAGGAACATTGATCAGAAGGTAATAGAATACAGTCATTCTGCCGGTAATGAATCTTACCGGAGAAAACTGGCCGGTTATTATCAGAAAATAGGAATAAATGTTGATCACACGGAGATACTTATTACTACCGGAGGATCTGAAGCAATACTTTTTGCGTTTAATTCATGTGTTGATCCAGGAGAAGAAATAATTACATCCGAACCACTATATGCTAATTATAATGGATTCGCAAGATCGGCCGGTGTGGAAATTGTAACTGTGACTTCATATATTAAAGATGATTTTGCACTGCCACCAATAGCTGAAATAGAAAAAAAGATCAATTCAAAAACAAGGGGGATAATAGTATGCAATCCAAATAATCCCACCGGATATCTCTATTCAAAGGAAGAGCTTTTTCAACTTCGTGATATTGTCAGAAAACATGATCTCTTTCTTTTTTCTGATGAAGCATACCGCGATTTCTGTTATGATGGTGCGGAACATTTTTCCGCTATGAGACTCGAAGGCATCGAGAATAATGTAATATTACTTGACTCTATATCAAAACGTTATAGCGAGTGCGGTGTCCGTATCGGTGCTCTTGTAACAAAAAATAAAGAGGTACTTTCCACCGCTCTTAAGTTTGCCCAGGCCCGTCTTTCACCACCTGGCTTGGGTCAGATTGCCGGTGAAGCTTCAGTAGATACGCCTCCTGATTATTTCAGAGAAGTGAATATGGAATATAGTGCCCGCCGTAATTTTATGGTAGATGCTCTCAATAAAATACCTGGTGTTTACTGCCCTAAACCTAAAGGTGCATTTTATACTGTTGTGAAGCTTCCTGTCGACGATTCCGATAAATTTGCCCAATGGCTGCTTGAAGACTTCGAATATAAAAATCAAACTGTGATGATTGCCCCGGCATCAGGTTTCTACTCAACACCGGGATATGGTAAGGATGAGGCACGAATAGCATATGTCCTTAAGATAGAAGATCTTAAAAATGCTATTGAGACACTTGAAGAGGCACTGAAGGTTTATCCGGGAAGAATTACCCCCGGTCCGCTAAAGCGGCCCACCCCCTGAAGGGGGCTCGAAATCCTGATTATATTGAAATTCAATTACTTATGGGTTTCAGCCCCCCTTTAGAGCCTTCCGCAATAGCGGAACAAGTCGTCCCGATAGCTTGAAC
>CAZOZU010000516.1:0-1817 GCA_964584355.1 uncultured Rikenellaceae bacterium | reverse complement strand
AGAAAACCACAATCAATAAAAGGTGCAATCTTGAAATCCAACCCAGAGATCATACTATTTAATTTTTAGTATTAAACGATATTTTACGGGCTGCAAGTTTTACAAAGGCCAGAATGAAAACGACCAGACCTAAAAGAGTAACAATTGCAGGGGCATTTGAAATATTAAGGGTATATGATAAATAAATACCGGAAATTGAGCCCAGAATCCCGATTATCCAGCTCCAGATAAAGCGTTTTTTCCACGAATCGGTAAAAAGGGTTGCTGCTGCTGTGGGGCCTATTAATAGTGTAAATACAAGAAATACACCCCCGCATGGGACTGCCTTTACAATTATAATGCTGAAGGTAATATAGAATATCAGTTCATAAAACCTTGTTTTCCAGAGGCTGTATGGCAGGCCATTCTTTGTACTGGATATTAAGATAAAGTGTTTCCAGAAGATAAGATGAATAATACCTATGACCATGAAAATAATGAAACTCTCAAGAACCTTATTCCATGTTACCCATAGCAGGTTGCCTGTAATAGTTTTGGAAATGAAATTGGATCCCCCCGGAATCCTTTCGGCCAGCAATAAGGCAAGACCAAGTCCTATACAATAGATAATACCAATAATTGCTTCCTGCGGAATAACCTGTTTCTGGAATTTTGTAAGTGCAAATAAGGAAATAACAATGATTGTAAACAGGTATGAGATAAACTGAACATTCAATGATTCTTCGGCATAACCAAGCAGGAGCCCGATCATGGTTCCCAGTGCAGCTATCTGTGCAACAGCAATATCTATAAAGATTATTCCTCTTGATAATATATGATTACCAAAATAACTTAGTATGCCCGCCATAATTATGGTTAAGGTTATCGGGGCAGCAAGAAATTTTAAAGTCTCGATCATAGGCATCAGTTTAAATGCAGGAAATGTATTGCAGGATTATCAATGATAATTGTTATTGAATATTTGCATTGATCTGGCCTATCCAGTAATCGACAAGATCGAAATTGTCATTTATTCCGGGAGTACCATGAACGAAAAGAGGAAGATATAACGCTTTTATACCTGTTTTTTCTTCGATCATTGTAGGAGTCTTCTTCTCAAAGTAACTGGCAACCATCATCAACTTTATGTTCTGTTCCTTTATCAGGTCAATCATGTACTGGACATGTTTGGCTGATGGGGGGATACCTGGTTTTGGTTCAATAAATCCCACTATTTCCAGTCCAAAGGTTTTTGCAAAATAGGCCCAGTTTTTATGGTAAGTAATGATTCTTTTTCCCCTGAATGGCAGGGCTTTCTTCAGCCAGCCATCAAGTTTATCAATCAGTTTTCCTCCTTCATATGGCCTGTCGAGAAAAGTAAACAGCGTATTATTCTCAAGCATTTTTGTAAGGGTCTCTCCTCCAAAAAGATCAACAAGCTTGTCACCAAAGAGTGCGTGGTCGACCTTATCAATAAAATCATCCCTGTTCTTTTGATATAATGATGCATTAGCCGGATCAACTTTCATTAATCCGATTGTAATATTCTGGGCTATTATTTTCCAGTTCAACGGTCCGGTGTTTATATGTGGATTTCCCATCAAATGAACATCTCCTTCAGTTCTATCCCCTTTTTCTACTTTTTCAAGAACAGTTATTCCGTCTGATACAGAAACAAATCCGGTTTCACCATCCATGATCTTCCTGTTATGTGCTTTATCAAGAAGAGTAGCTGACCACATTTCAAGATCCATACCTGTTGTTATCCACATATCAGTTCTTGAGAGAGTTACCGCATAACTGGGTTTCGGAGGCACAAAGTGCGGGTCCTGTTCGCC
>CAZOZU010000515.1:0-1830 GCA_964584355.1 uncultured Rikenellaceae bacterium | reverse complement strand
TTGCCAGAGGCGGAAAACTGCAAGCTGTCGGTACTGCTGATTCTCCAATAATATTTACTTCTGTAGCAGATCAGATTGTACCCGGAGAAATTGCAAGTCCGAATCTTGAACCTACAGTTAACGGACTATGGGGTGGTGTCTTAGTACTTGGCAAAGCTCATATTTCAGCTGACGCCGAGGCTATGCAGATCGAAGGTATTCCCCCATCAGATCTTAATGGACTTTACGGAGGTAATCTTGACGATGACAATTCAGGAACACTTAAATATATATCAATCCGTCACGGTGGAGCCAACATTGGTGAAGGAAATGAGATTAACGGACTTACTCTCGGTGGTGTTGGCTCAGGTACTGTAATTGAAAACATAGAAATAGTATCAAACCAGGATGATGGTACCGAATGGTTTGGCGGTACTGTATCAGTTAAGAATTTAGTTGTGTGGAATACAGGTGATGATGCAGTTGATACAGATCAGTCATGGGCTGGAACACTTGATAATTTTATAGTGGTTAATCCGGGTGATGAGTGTTTCGAACTCGATGGTCCCGAAGGTACCATGGTTGCAAAACACACTATTAAGAACGGAAGTGTATATGCAGGTAATGCCCAGGGTCTTGTTGATCTTGATGCAAACTCCAATATCGATATGGATAAAATATACTTCTTTGGTCTTAAGGCAGGACAGGATTTCGACGAATTGCCAGTTGATTATGTGTGCACTTTCACCAATTTTGAAGTTACACTTCCTGCAGGATCTGCTTTAACCGATTTCTTTAAAGACGGAAGCGATGCATTTGTTACTTCAGTAGGTACCGGTGCCAACACAGTAGGTGCAACGGTTTCTGACTTCGAAGGATGGTCATGGGCTGAAGTATCAGGTTCACTTGACGATTTTTAGACAAAAACAGAATAATTTTTACAAATTATGCGCCTTAAAAATTTTCTTTTAGTAAGCTTAGTTCTATTTGCTACCTTTAAACTAAATGCACAGAACGGCATTATCAGGGGCTCAGTGTTTGATGAATCAACAGGTGAACCTATGATCAGTGTTACCGTAGTTGTGGAAGGTACCACAATGGGTATAGTATCCGATCTGGATGGTAAATTCAACCTGTCTGTCCCTGCCGGTACATATAATCTTAAACTTTCGTTTGTTTCATACGAAACAAAGACAATAAGTGATGTAAAAGTACAAGCCGGCCAGGTAACTTTACTTGATAATCTCACATTAAAATCATCAGCAATCGGATTATCTGAAGTTACTGTCACGGCCAGCATGATCCGGAATACAGAGACTGTAATAATGACTATTAAGATGAAAACCCCTACATTGATGGATGGTATCTCTGCTGCCGGTTTTAGGAAAATTGGTGATTCCGATGCTGCTTCTTCAATGAAACGTATTCCGGGAGTATCTGTAGAGGGTGGTAAATATGTTTATGTCCGCGGGCTGGGTGACCGGTATACAAAAACAATAGTAAACGGTGTTGATATACCGGGGCTTGACCCTGACCGCAATACAATGCAGATGGATATTTTCCCCACAAATATTATTGATAATATAATTGTATATAAATCTTTCAGTGCTGAATTGCCGGCTGACTTTACAGGAGGAGTCATTGATATTGCTATTAAAGATTTCCCTGACCAGAAAAAAGGAAATATAAGTTTAAGTACAGCTTATAATCCTGATTACCATTTCAAAAGTGATTATCTGACATATAAAGGCGGGAGTACCGATTTCCTGGGATTTGATGATGGTACCAGGTCTATCCCTGCCACAACAAATCTACCCCTTTTTGCATCTGTTATAGGTGATCCCTATGGTG
>CAZOZU010000514.1:0-1830 GCA_964584355.1 uncultured Rikenellaceae bacterium | reverse complement strand
CCTGTGTACCTGTGATCGGGATGATAATCGTAAGGCCTGTGAAAGATAACCAGGTCAGCTTTTTGTTCCCTTATTACCTTTATTACCTCCAGCCTGTTTTCATAAGTAGGCATCAATTCACCGTCGTGGTTATCAAGAGTAATATAACGTACTCCTATAACCTCACCTGCTCTTCGTGCTTCCTCTCTTCTGACCTTTGCCAGTTCTTCCGGTGGCAATGATTGATGTCCTGCATCGCCGTTGGTCAGTGATACCATAAGTACATCATGTCCAAGTTGTGACCATTTATAAGCTGTTCCGCCTACTTTATCAGGATCATCAGGGTGAGCACCGATAATTATTATGTGTAACTTGTCATTCTGCACAGCCTCCTGTGCATGGAGAAACTGGCAGAGACCAGTAAAAACAAAAACCTGTAGAATTGTAATTAATAGTTTCATGATATTTCTTTTTTTTTTGAATGTTACAATATATTAAAAAAACGAAAAATAAACATTGTGTTACAGTATAAAAGATTATTATGTGTTACCACTGGCTATTTGCGAGCTCCCATATATTTGTAAAACTTATCTTTACTATTTTCTCCATTATATCCCAGTCGATAGTCTCAACCTCATCGAAGGGAGTATGGTATTCTTCCCTGTGCCCGGGTTTGAACCTCATTACCTGAATTCCTGCTTCCACAAATGACCTGTGATCGCTGCCACCTGGCGGATTATCAGATGGTTCAAATGAAACATCCAGTTCAATACCATATTTTTCCAGGTTGCCTTCAGTAAGTTCTTTGAATTCAGGGCAGGAGTCAGAGTATGTCATGGTTACCTTGTTAGGTTCGTCATCTGTAACATATCTGGATATCATATCAAAATTGAGGTTAAGACGAAGATTTTCTTTTGGATATGTCAGATTATTAGCGTAATAGCGAGAACCAAGCAATCCTTTTTCTTCGGCAGTCCATAATGCAATTATTATTGTTTTTTCCGGTTTTTTACCCGTCTCCATAATAGCTTTTGCAAGGGTAAGAACACCGACAGTACCGGATGCATTATCATCAGCACCGTTCCATATAAAACCATCGCTCATTCCCAGATGATCATAGTGTGCTCCAAGCAGAATAATCTGGTCAGGATCAATACCTTCAATTATTCCGACAACATTTCTTGCCTGAACAGGTGTGCAGGTTACATCTGTCTTAAAAAATATTCTTTTTGAGGTGAGTGATGAAAATTTTGGTTGTTTCCCTGTATCAGCTTCCTTTTTATATGCTTTGTAATCTATACCTGTTCCATCGAGGATTTCATCAGCTGCCTTTGATGAAATACTTATAATGGGAAAACTTCCGTACCCTGTTCTCTCAGGCAGGTTGTATCTGATATTGGGATTCCAGTACCTGGGTCTTTCTTCAGCGGGGGACATGTTCAGAAATTCATTTACCTGACGTAATCCGGTGGTGGCCATTTCAGGATTGAAATCAATAATCCCGATAGCTCCCATTTCCCGAAGCATTCTTTCAGTATCTCTCAATGATGCTGATAAATCGGATGTCGATAATCTTTCACGGGCAAATTCCGGTACACCGGATATTTTAAGGATAAATTTGCCTTTTACATTGATGTTGCTGAAATCATCATATTTAAGAGTCTCATTTTTGAATCCATATCCGACAAAAACAACCGGTGCTTCAAGTTCTGTTTGCCTGTTGGAAGACCTGAAAAAGAAGTCTGTGTTAAATATCAGGTTTACAGTACTAGAAGAAGAGCCATCACTTGATATGATCTTCATCTTGTGCTCATCTCCCTGAACAGTTTTTAATAAAGTAAACTTCTGGAA
>CAZOZU010000513.1:0-1840 GCA_964584355.1 uncultured Rikenellaceae bacterium | reverse complement strand
CTGACATCTGCTTTTACCATTTCAATATTCGTACGTTCGATTCTTTTCTTCAACAAATCTATACATACCTCATCAGTAAACTCTTCTGTACCGGTATATCCACTTTGAATGGAGCGTTCCTTCAAATGTTCGAAATCAACAGAACATCCTTTCCGAACAAAGCATTCAAGATCGTACCAGTCACGCCCCTTAACCCTGTTTCTCCAGTTACGAAACAATAAAGCATGCATTTTCCCTGCATAAAGTCCGGATAAGGTGAAACACCTTGTCATAAATGAGTATGGTAACAATAACAATTTATATTCTGTATCGAATTTTAACGGAGGATTCTTATCTACTTCAATTTTAATTTTAACCGTACGCTCTGTTTGAAATTTCACATGGGATATTCCGGTATTGTCTTTTATAAAAGCCGACTCAACCTGATTGTCATGCTTTTTGTTTCTCCTGATAATCTTTATCTCTCTTCCAAGCGCTTTAAACTCACTGTATATTGTATCAAAATAATCTTCCAATGTAAAATTTTCATCTTTCCCCAATAAAGAAAAATCCATGTCCTCCGAGAAAAGTGGCAAACCATGAAAAATACGTAAACACCTACCTCCGTAGAATGCTGCCTTATCGAAAAACCCGGTCCTGTGCAAAGCAGACAATGTTATCTGATGCATTACCTCATGGATCGCATTATGCTTATCTTCATCGGTTTTTATCTCGTAACGAGATAACATCTGGTCGAAAATACTATTCATTTCCGGTTTCGTGGTTTATTGCTGTTATAACCTGACTGAGCAACAATAATTCAGTTTTCTTGTACCCATATCCTGCACATTCTTCAATAGTATCAGGATTAAACTTTATTCCTCCCTGAAAGTCGATTCTCAGATCATCCCTTAAGTATTCCCGGATAGACTTCTTCGATTGAAAACGTAATCCGGATGTAGTTATAATCAAATCACAGATAGCTTTTTCCGGACCTGCGATTATAAAAGCACAGGAGTCATCAATTATATTTTGCTGCAAGCCGACCGGAAAATAGTTTTCGGGAACAGTAATATATTCATAATCACCTAAGGGAGTATGATAATGTTTTCTTCGCTTTGCAGCAGCCGATTTCATAGTATACGTCCGTTCGGGTATCAATCCATGAAATGAAAGGGCGCTTTCAAAAGAAATATAGGAAGGTCCGTAGATATTATTTGCTATGAGTTCGACTGAAATGGCCTTACCGGAAACAGACGGAGATACTACATACAGTCCCTTTTTTAACCTTATCAAGGTACCGGACTTTTCCAGCCTGCTCACTTTATCTTTGGGCGATCTGTAATCACTCAAACCGTTAATAATTGTAGCATAGTTAACCGGGATTATACCGTAATGTTCCAGACTCGCCATATTCATGATACACCGTTTTAGACAAAAATAGCAAATATTGTATAGATATTCGTAAAAATGTCGAATATATATGCAATATCTGTGATATTTTAATAAATATTAAGGTATTTGCATTGTGTTGTCTTGACACTTTGTTCATTGAGTCTTGCTTTGGCAGCCGAAGTCTTGGCATAGGTTGGCAGGTCTTGCGGTCTTGTCCTGATACTTTGTTGTCTTGACACGGAGTATACCCCAAAAATCCTTTACTATACCGAAACATCATAAATACTAAAATTTCCCCATAAATAATCTGTCGCATATTTGCAGCTATATTATTAGGTATTCCTAAAAATCAAAATGCTTCCTGCAGAAATGTAAAATATCAAACGGAACAAATCTCCCGCTTCCTGATAAATTTGTCACGTTTTTACCGGTACCCACACTCACGCCCTCATTCATCCGGATCGTC
>CAZOZU010000512.1:0-1852 GCA_964584355.1 uncultured Rikenellaceae bacterium | reverse complement strand
ACGTTAAAAAATCGGACGCAAATATATGATAAAGAGATCAGAATACAAAATTTGTGCTGATCGATTGATTGGTATTGACTGCCTGAATTGTCATAGCAAATATTTCGGCTATTGACAGTACTTTTATTTTTTTGGAAGTATTTACAAATGGGACCGAGTCACTAACAACAAGTTCTTCGATAGCAGAGTTGTTGATTCGTTCGATAGCATTACCTGAAAGTATTGGATGTGTGGCGAATGCCCTTATGCTTTTAGCTCCTCTTTCATGCATCATATCAGCTGCAAGGACAAGAGTATTGGCTGTATCTACCATATCATCAATTATTACAACATTTTTCTCTTTCACATCACCTATGATTGACATCTCTTCAACGACATTAGGTTTTTTCCTGAGTTTGTAGCAGAGAACCATTTCCGATTGCAGATACCTTGAATAAGCGTTAGCTCGTTTAGAACCACCCATATCAGGTGCAGAGATAGTAAGGTTATCGAGGTTGAGATTTTCAATATATGGGGCAAATATTGCAGAACCGAAAAGATGATCAACAGGCACATTGAAGAATCCCTGAATCTGGTCAGCATGAAGGTCCATCGTAATTACTCTGTCAACTCCGGCAGTACTCAGAAGATCAGCGGAAAGCTTTGATCCGATCGAAACCCTGGGACGATCTTTTCTGTCCTGACGGGCAAAGCCATAATATGGTATAACAGCTATTACTTTATAAGCAGAAGCCCTTTTTGCGGCATCGATCATCAGAAGTAGCTCAAAAAAATTCTCTGTCGGAGGATTTGTTGATTGAATGATAAATACCATGTCACCTCTGACTGATTCATCAAAACATGGCTGAAATTCGCCATCACTGAAGCTTGTAACAGAGCTCTTGCCAAGTTCAATGCCAAGACTTTTTGTAATTTTCTCGGCGAGTTGCCTGGATGATCTGCATGAAAAGATTTTCAAGGGTGCTTTTCCGAACATTTCCTGTAAAAATTTTAACTGTATTGGTTATCTACAAAAATAACTATTCCTGATTATTTCTGCCCTCTTTTGATAACTTGTTCAAAGATTCTTCAATAAAGTTGAGAATTTTATCTCTTCCGGTCTTCTTCACTGCCGATGCAGAAAAGGTTAAAGGAAGGGATTCCCAGTTTTTAAGCATCTCGTAATCGTATTGCTGAACCGACTTTTCAAGACCAATACGGCTTATTTTATCTGTTTTGGTGAAAACTCTGGCAAAGGGAACCTCGTTTCGTCCGAGGAATTCCATGAATTCAATATCAGATCTCTGGGGTTTGAGTCTGCAATCAAGCAATACGAACAGGCAAACAAGATTTTTACGCTGAAGAACATATTCCCTGGCAGCCTTCATCCACTTTTCTCTTATTTTAACGGGAACCCTGGCATATCCGTAGCCGGGCAGGTCGACAAGATACCATTTGTCGTTAATAAGATAATGATTTATTGTCCGTGTTTTACCTGGTTCTCCGGAGATCCGGGCAAGCTTCGACCACCCTGTAAGCATATTTATTAGTGAAGATTTGCCTGTATTGGAGCGACCTATGAACCCGTACTCAGGTATAACTGGAGCCGGACACTGTTTTATTGATGTACTGCTTTTTATATAGGAAGTCGAATGAATTATCATTCTCACCGGCTAATTCAGATCATTATAGGGCAGGTCAATTTTTTTGTATATAAGATTCCGGTTCCCGTATGGTGTAATTGCTTCAGCAATCACTCCGGTATAATCCTGCTTTGCGGTTTCTGCTTTCTTTAATTGAAGAGATGCTTTACCATTTATTGTTTCCAGACGTTTACAATATGTAGTGTCGAAACGTCCATCTGTAAATTCTC
>CAZOZU010000511.1:0-1853 GCA_964584355.1 uncultured Rikenellaceae bacterium | reverse complement strand
AGCTGAAGGTGGTGATGTAGCGGATATCCGGCTTTCTGCGAAAACCACTGTATTTCATTTTTATTAATCCGTGATGATATAACAGCACTTAATACAGCCTGGTGAAGGAAAAGCTTTTGATTGAATGTGGCACACGCTATATCCTGATATTCTTTATCATTGATGAGGAGAAGAAACAGGTCCTCCCATTCGTTCAAAATACCCAGTTCGGGCCTGATCGAAAATGTAGCACAATTCAGGTACGACCTTACTTCTTCATTATCCACAAGGGTTTCAACAACAGGGACATGTTCTGCTTTTAGCCCAGTATAGTTGTAAATCTTTTGCCAGTAGCTGTTTGTCGGTTCATCAACCGGCAATCCAACATTATTTCTCAGGTTTACAGGCCTGATAGCTATTTTTTTATCTTTACCCAGGCAGAATTCATCAGGTTCATTAAGTATAAGAGCATCGACATCGAGCCACACTAAATTTTCTGTTTTTCCTTTCAATAATTCTTCGGCTTTTGCACATGCAAGTACTTTTTCAATAAAAAAATATCCGGGAATTGTATTATTTATATAAAGTGGAATAATGAAGATGTTTTGTCCATTCAATGATTTGCATGGAGCATTAACAGTATCGCTAACGAATAAATATACCGGGCTACCCGCATAATCACCACCGAATTCCCGGATGCTCTGAATAAGTATATTTGCCTGTTTCTCCTCTGAAGGAGATGTCACCAGTAGTACAAATGCCAGTTTAACCAGAATGTTATTCATGATTTTCTTAATTTAAGTAGTGGAATATTATTTATCATTAATACTTAATACTTCATACTGATGTTAATCAATCATTTACCAAGTTATAAAAACGTTTAATATTTAGCAATTTTAAATTAACAATATGACGATTCGGATTAACATCTGATCATTATTACAATATTCATTAACTTTCGCAGAAAAAAATATGAAATCATATCGCAAGGAACTCTGGTTTGAAACCCCCACACGCCGGGCTTTTGTAAATATTACGGGACAGGTTGAGAAATGCCTGAATGAATCAGGTATCCAGGAAGGGCTTATCCTGGTAAATGCCATGCACATTACAGCAAGTGTTTTCATTAATGATGATGAGTCGGGATTACATCACGATTTTGAAGTGTGGCTCGAAAAACTTGCTCCTGAAAAACCATATTCGCAGTATAAGCATAACAGCTTTGAAGATAATGCCGATGCCCATATTAAACGTACTGTGATGGGCAGGGAGGTTGTCGTGGCTGTTACAAAAGGGCAGATGGATTTTGGTCCGTGGGAGCAGATCTTCTATGGCGAATTCGACGGTAAGCGTCGCAAACGTGTGCTGGTAAAGATAATAGGGGAATAATTGAAGATTTAACCACAGAGTAACACAGAGTTTTTCACGGAGTTGCACTGTTTAGTACTCCGTGTTACTCAGTGCATTACTCTGTGGGACTCCGTGGTAAAAACTGTTTTAAACCAATTTCATGTCATTTAAAATTCCTGCAATTCTCTGATCGAGCAACTTTTCAGTTTCTTCGAATTTATCTGCAGATTCAAGTATAGTATTTACACTGAAATAGAATTTGATCTTCGGTTCTGTGCCTGATGGCCTTACGGATATCTTTGATCCATCCTCAAGGAAAAACTGGAGGACATCTGATTTCAGGAGATCAATCTTTGTCTTCTCACCTGACATACAATCAGTTGACATCAATATTTCATAGTCGTTAATCTTTACAACTTTGCTGTTGTTGATGCTTTTTGGAGGATTGTTCCTGTAAGCGACCATCATAGCCTTGATCTCATTTGCTCCTTCAGCACCTTTACGAACAATATTGATCAGCTTTT
>CAZOZU010000510.1:0-1866 GCA_964584355.1 uncultured Rikenellaceae bacterium | reverse complement strand
GCAATCATTAATGCTGTTGCATTGGACTCTGTTCCTTCACGTCCTTTGACTATAACACCGGGCTGGATTGTCAGTGTGGCTCCATCGAGAACGGTAATACGTCCTTCCAGGATATAAATATTACCGGTTTCCCAGGTTGTATCCTCATCTATATTATAAGATACAGAGATAGTTGGGTATTCTGTAATATTTAATACTGCAGTAGCCGTCATGGTCTGACTTTCATTATCCATAACCATGAGAACTACAGAACCGGCGCCGGAAGTTGTTCCTGCTGTAAAGGTTACAACTACATTTCCTGTTTTTGATCCGGCTGTTGCATTAGTCGTAATGACTGCAGTTCCACCGGTGGCTGTCAGGGTTGCTGAATTATATCCACCCTCAGCCGTAAAACTGAATGTGAGGTCTACAGACTGACTAACTTCTACTGTTTCACTGGCAGGAGCAGTAACTACAGGAATGGCATACTCCTTTTTACAACCGGTGAAAATTGCTATCGAAGCAATAAAAGCATACAATAAAATTCTTTTCATAATGATTTTGGTTGAATATTTGATAATAGTGTTTAGTTTTACATTATATAATTTGCGGCAAATGTATGCTTACTATATTTCAACTCTGTTAAGGGATTATTAAGCTTTTGTTACAAAAATTTTTCAATTAAATCTGGGTTCATGAAGTCAAAATTTCTTTTGTTAATAAGCCTGATCCTCTGGTCATGTGGAGGGGGGATACAGGCCCAGGAATATAAATTTCTGGAAGAACCGGTTAGCGGGATAACACCCGTTAATGGTATTGATAAACCGGTAACTGTAAAGGTTATATATGATAATTATGTTCATGTTGATGGCTTACAGTCAGACTGGGGCTTTTCTATTCTTGTTCAAGGGTTGGATAAGACTATTCTTTTTGATACAGGTACCAAACCCGAGATTTTTGCATCCAATTTCAGAAAAATGGATCTTGATGCATCAAAAACTGATCTGCTTGTTTTATCGCATGAACATGGTGATCATGTAGGTGGAATACCTGCCTTTGTTGAGATGAAAAAAGATATTCCCGTTCTCTTTCCTCACTCATTCTCAGATGCGTTTAAAAAGAGGATGATCAAAATAGGTCTGGAACCCGTTCTGGTAAAAGATCCTGCTATGATCTGTAAAAATATGTTTACCTCGGGAGAATTTGGAGGCCAGATACCTGAACAGTGCCTGGTGATGAATACAAAGAAGGGATTGGTGGTGATGACCGGATGTTCACACCCGGGAATAGTAAGAATGCTGAAAGAGATCAAAGAGACATTTAATAAGGATATTTACATGGTGTTCGGAGGTTTCCACCTGATGCAAAAGTCAGAAGATGAGATGGATGAAATAATTTCCGATTTTAAAACGCTGGGGGTGGTAAAGTGTGGTGCAACACATTGTACGGGTGATAAACAGATAGAGATGTTTAAAGAAGCTTTCGGAGAAGACTATTTCGAGCTGGGAGTAGGAAATACGATTACAATAGAGTAGAATTTCCTCTGTGTGAACTACCCCCCAACCCCCCTAAAGACTGACTGACCCCCCAACCCCCCTAAAGGGGGGCTTTAAACCCATAAATAATTAGTATTCAGTAGAATATGGGTTTTAAACCCCCTTTAGGGGGTGGTCACGCTTCAGCGTGACCGGGGGTTATTTTTAAGAAGTTTACTAACTTGCAGTACTAATCTATAATTAATGAAGAAGCAATTACTTTTTATATTTGGATTTTCAGTATTATTATCCGGATTCGGATATTCCCAGACAATTATAAAACCGAATTATGGTCTCAAGAGCCATGAAACACTGGAAATCAAAAAGATAGAAACAACATCCGAGGCGACTT
>CAZOZU010000509.1:259-1869 GCA_964584355.1 uncultured Rikenellaceae bacterium | reverse complement strand
AGAGAGATCACTATAGCGCTTACGGAGATTGTAAATAGGTATAATATTAAGAAAACCAAGATATTATCAACCATATCATGTGCAATCACTTTCTTGTCAAGTCGTACTGGAATGGAAGCACTTGGGTGTATCATCTTTCTCATTTCATGGCGTGCATTTTTTGCAATAAGAAGGAGCCGGACAATCTTAATACCACTGCTTGCTGAGCCGGAAGTACCGCCACTTAGCATAAGAATAAAGAGAATAAACATCATGAAACTACCCCATTGACTATAATCACTGTTATAAAACCCGGTTGTGGTCATTATTGAGATAGTCTGAAAAATCCCTTCAAGAAAGCCTTTACGTGCAGAGATACCCGGTTTTAATACAAGAGCTGTTGATACTATTATTATAAAAGCAAAACAGATTATTGCATAGAAAATAAATTCATGATTGCTGAAGGCCTTTTTAAAATTCCGTTTCAGCACATAGTAGAAGAGGGTTAAATTGGTGCCCGCTGTTAGCATAAAAACCGAAGTGATGATCAGTATTGGCGGTGATCCAAAAGAGGAAATACTATGGTCTTTTATTGAAAAACCCCCTGTTGATATTGTTGTTAATGAATGGCATACTGAATCAAACAGAGGCATTCCGCTGATGATGAGCAATATAGCTTCAGCCAGTGTGAGGATTGTGTATATACTTATCATTCTTTTAACTGAACCACTAACTCTGGGATTTATCTTATCGGTTGAGTGTCCTGTAAAATCTGTTAATGTAAGCTGTACATTCAGCGATTTTACAACCGGTATCAGTGACAGTGATATAAGTATAAATCCGAGGCCGCCAAGCCATTGGGTCATACTCCTCCAGAATAAAATGCCGTGAGGTAATGATTCAATATCAGTAAGAATCGTTGCACCTGTTGTGGTAAATCCTGATATTGATTCGAAGAAGGCATTTCCAAAATTATTGATTGAACCGCTTAATATAAATGGCAATGTTCCAAAAAGACTGCAAATTATCCATAACCCGGTAATTATTATATAACCCTCTTTGTATCCTGTCAACCTTTCCTCATCACGCAGAGGTGTAAAAACCAGTATTCCGGAAATGACCGTAATTATCGATGAAAAAATCAATGGTTTTGCCGCAGGTTCCTTATATAGAAATGAAACAGCCGCAGAAAGCAGCATAAATAATCCTTCAAAAATGAGTACTTTGCTAAATACCCTGGCAATGACTCTGAAGTTAACCATTATTTATCAGGTGAAAAATTTTGTCAGGCGGTCATGAGCTGACGGTAGTGTAAATACAACTACTTTGTCGTTGGCTTTAATTATTGTATCCCCGGTTGCTATAAAGGGGACACCATCTCTTGTTCCTCCTCCGACAATAGCATCTTTCGGAAATTCAATACCTCTTAGCGTTCCTTTGGTGATTTTTGCGTTAGGTGGTACAATGAATTCAAGCACTTCAGCATCAGTACCGGTCATATATTTGACCTGGGTAACATTAGGGTTAAGGGTATGCCGGAATATCCTGCTGGCTGCAGATAATTTTTTATTAATAATGGTATTTATACCTGAATTCTCTGCAAGATCTATATATTCCATGTTCTCGACCTC
>CAZOZU010000509.1:0-249 GCA_964584355.1 uncultured Rikenellaceae bacterium | reverse complement strand
TTGACACCCATCTTTTTTGCAAGAAGGCATGAAAGGATATTTGTTTCAGAGTTACCTGTTACTGCAACAAAAGCATCCATTTTTGAAATACCTTCCTGGTCAAGAAGATCTGCCTTTCTGCAATCACCGCAAATCACAAGTGTATTATCAAGTATCTCTGATAGATCCTCACATTTCTCCGGATCTGAATCGATTAACTTAACTTCACAGTTATTTTGCAGATAAAGAGCAATATGTTTTCCTATCCTG
>CAZOZU010000508.1:0-1877 GCA_964584355.1 uncultured Rikenellaceae bacterium | reverse complement strand
GCCCCCCTTTAGAGCCTTCCGCAATAGCGGAACAAGTCGTCCCGATAGCTTGAACGTAGTGAAAGCGTATCGGGAGGGGTAGGGGGGTCATTTATACAGTAAATATTTCTCCCTTATCTTCCCAAACTCTGCCAGTCCGGTTTTCCATGATTCCCTGATTTCATCAGCTGTCATGCCCTTCTTAATCTGTTCACGTAATGTTGGCCCTGTAGCCAGTCTTTCAAAATATGGAGTGAAGAAATTCTCCTTGTCCGGATAGTCATTATAAGCATCAATAACCCATTGAAGATTAAGCTCTGGAGAAGGAATCAGTCCATCTTTAATCGCATTACGCAAATCAACTCCGAAGCATTTCTCGCCCTTCAAAGGTGGATTATTTGATTCCGGCATAGGTTCAGGTGTAAAACTGAATCCCCTGTCTGGTAAAAGTGGTGATCCGTACATCTGGAACGGGTATGGTGTTCCACGGCCCAGCGAGATCTCTGTTCCCTCAAAAAAACAGATCGAAGGATAAAGATATATGGATGTCAGGTTTGGCAAGTTGGGTGAAGTCCTTACGGGAAGTTCATAAAGAGTGTCATGAGTGTAGTTCTTACACTTAATAACCGTAAGATCACATTGTATGCCATTGTCAAGCCATTTTTCACCATTTATCATTTGAGCATACTCCCCGATTGTCATTCCGGTGACAACCGGCACAGGATGCATTGCAACAAAAGAGCGGTATGCTGTATCAGCAATATTTCCGTCGAAATAAAAGCCATTTGGATTCGGCCTGTCAAGAACAATACATTTAATATTATTTTCTGCACAGGCTTCCATTACATAATGAAGAGAAGAAAGATAAGTATAGAACCGTACACCTACATCCTGTATATCGAAAATTACCACTTCAATACCTTCCAGGTTTTCAGGTGTTGGTTTAATCCGGTTTCCATAAAGACTCAGAATTGTAATTCCGGTAACAGGATCGCTTCCGTTCTGTATTGTATTCCCATCCGGAGCCAGCTCCCTGAATCCATGTTCAGGAGCAAAGATCACTTTAATATTGAATCCCATATTCACCAGACTGTCAACAAGATGGGTTTGTCCTATCATTGAGGTTTGATTTGCAACAACTGCAACAGACTTGCCTTCAATAAGATAGCTGTACTGGTCTATCTGGTTTGCACCCGGAACAGTTACTTGTTTGCTTTCGGTACAGGAATAAGTGAAAAGGCTGATCAATAAAAATGCAAATAGTCTTACCATTTTAATAATACTTTACAGCAAATCTACAGATTTTATATTTTATGCCAATTTATGATAAAAATAAGAACTTACACTGAGTTCCAAAGAGAGTACACTGAGTTCCACAGAGAAATTGTTACATTTGAATCCTGTTTAGGATGAATTTACCATACTTCATAGCTCAGCGTCTCATAAAGGGAAGAAGGGAAGGAACCTCATTCTCACGGCCCATAAATGTAATTGCCATTATTGGTATTGCAATGGGACTGGCTGTGATGATCATTGCAGTTGCCATACTTACAGGTTTTAAACAACAGATCAGGGAAAAGATAGTCGGTTTCGGTTCAAATATCCAGATATCAAATTTTGATTCCAACATTTCTTTTGAGACTGCACCGATACACCAGAACCAGGAGTTCATCCCCAGGATCAAAAATATAAAGGGAATCAGTCATGTACAGGTATATGCCACAAAAGCAGGGATAATAAAGACTGATGCCGATTTTCAGGGTGTGATCCTGAAGGGTGTGGGAAGCGATTTTGACTGGAGTTACTTCAGTAAAAATATGATTGATGGATCTGTTTTTACAGTTACTGATACATCCCGTACAAATAACGTAATCATCTCAAAAAAGATCTCAGACATG
>CAZOZU010000507.1:0-1882 GCA_964584355.1 uncultured Rikenellaceae bacterium | reverse complement strand
TCCCCTCCGTCTGAGCCATCGTAGAAATAGCTAGCATTATCCATTGCACCGACACCTATATCACCGCTATGTGCGAATAGTCTGCCTGCACCGGGAAGAGTATCGATAAGAGCACCATTCAGCCAGCCTGTTACTCCTCCGGAAGCACCATCGAAGTTAAACTGCAGCATAGTAAAATATGGAGTATTGGGCTGAATAAGAGTATCAACATCTATATAACTCCATGGTGTTGTAAGCCCTCCGTCATCATTATTCTCATTCCATCCTGAAAGGTAAAGCCTTCCACCGTCAATGTAAATATTAAGCCCACGTACATTGCCACCTTCCTCATAAAGGACTTGTCGTGAACTTATATCACTGCCTGTTCTGAATGAAACAATTATGGACTTCTTATCGTATGGACCTCCAGTATTTATATCCGGATGATCGGGAATATTCAGGAATTGCGATAGTCCCGAAGTAAATTGTACTACCGGACGATTGTTCCACATATTCTCAAGATAGAGAGGTCGCTGGGCAGGAACCGGCTGGGATGCATCATGATTATTTGTAGTAACATCAGGCCAGATATCCACGCTTGATCCGTTGATCAAAGAACCAGCATTCGACGCATTAAGCCATACTTTATTCTGATTGAAATTGGCTACTCCGCCGGGTCCTTCCCATCCGAGTCCGTCATCATCCAGTATAGTATAAGTATATGTACTTGTTGTTCCAAGAGTACAATTTACCTCTCCGCTGAGAGTAATCTGCAATGTCTCGGCCGATTCTTCTTCCGTATCATCAATTATATTTACAAGTACATTACCGGTTGTTTCACCGGCCGGTATTGTAACAGTACCACTGGCAAGTGTAAAATCGACATCACCTGTTGCAGTTACACCTGTAATATCATAATCAACTTGTGCATCCAGGTCTGAAACAGCAGATAGTTGCAAGTCAACAGTAACTGTCTGGAATGATTCTGATCCTCCGCCGCTGGCACTGGTAAATGAAACAGTCGGTGCCGGATCATTATCAGTAATTGTAAAAGTGAATAGTATATTAGTTCCCAGATTTGTATTTAATGAACCTGTACCTATCAATTCTATTTCAATTGTTTCAGCATTTTCAAATAATGCATCATCTATAATACTCAAAGGAATATCAGCTGTCAGATCGCCTGCAGGTATCACGAGAGTATCATTACTGAAGAAGAAATCACTACCATCAACAGCTGTTCCGCCCGTTGCTTCATAGGCAATTTTAGAAGGCCCGTCAGGATAAGCAGAACTCAAACCCACCTCTATGAGAACAGGTGTTGTTCCTTCATCACCGTTTCCAATAGCAGGCATTGCTGTAAACTCAGCCGTTCTCGCATTATCATTATCGTTGATTGTATATGTATGCTGAGTAATAGCTCCAAGATACCCAGATGAAGGATTGCTTATATCTACAATTACAGTTTCATCAGTTTCAACAATTGCATCATCTATCACAGAGAGTGAGATGTTTGCTGTAGTGTTTCCTGCGGTAATACTAACAGAACTACCAGGTAGTGAATAATCGGCTCCTGTTGCTGATCCTCCCGAAATTGCATAGTCAATAGAAATATCATTGCTTACAGGGAAGTTCAGACTTATTTCCAGCAGAGCCGGTGAAGCATCTTCTAGTCCATTGTCAGCAGCAAGGGTAAACTCAATTTCCGGACGTTATAATGCTATTGTAATATAATCACCGTCATTCAGATCAAGTCCTGAAACCTGGAAAAAGTCTCCCACCACCGACATTGGATATAGACTCTCTCCACTGATGAAATCATCATCAGTATCAACCAGTAGCAAGTAATTGTTGTACTCAGCAGGTTTGGCAGGAAGATAGTTATTATAAATTGATAGAGAAA
>CAZOZU010000506.1:0-1892 GCA_964584355.1 uncultured Rikenellaceae bacterium | reverse complement strand
TATTTTACCGGGATGGCAGGTTTGTCTGTGATATCAGAAGAGGTGAGGGGAAATGGTGTTTTTATTATTGCGGTTTGTGAATAGCTGAAAATAAGATTATTTTTAAGTTTTTCTGTTTCTGAACCTGATTGTAAAATAATGTATAATCTTACTTTACTATGGTTAAATATCTGAATATCATTTTCTTCGCTGGCATGATAGTGATGAACTATCTTGCCAATGCTCTCCCTTTAAACAACAGGACCACCGGGCAATTGTCTGATTCATTGCCTAACCTTTTTGTCCCGGCAGGAATTACCTTTTCGATCTGGGGAGTAATATATCTTCTTCTTGCCGCATACACCGTAGTACAGTTTACGGCAAAAGACCAGGTGGTCGTCGGAAACATAGGATGGCTATTTGCCATATCATGTATATTGAACGCATTATGGATAGTTACATGGCACTATCAGCGGCTGCCTTTGAGTCTGCTGGTAATGGCAGGACTGCTTATAACACTTATCTATATAAATATTCAGATCCGTGATCTTTCTTTCGGCATAATAAAGGCCTCTTTTGGCATATACCTGGGCTGGATATGTATTGCCACAATAGCCAATGTCACTGCCCTGCTTGTACACTATAGCTGGAATGGATTTGGCATTTCGGAAGTGGCATGGGCAATAATCATGATTTCGATAGGAACACTTATTGTGTCAATAACTCTTTACCGGCTTCAGAATCCCTTCATCGGATTATCAGTAATATGGGCTTTTATTGGCATATTCCTGAAGCGGCAGGGTGATTACAGGGCAATTGCTGTTACAGCCATTATTGCATTGATTATTGTAACTGCTATCACTTTGCTTGGTTTCTTCAGAAAGAGGATCGGGATAATAGCATAAAAAAGATAAAGCCTAATGCAGATAAATAGATTTTCTGGCAACAGAATATTTATTGTTTTAATAATTGTGCTCCTTCTCTTTTGGAACAGGGGAATAACCAGTGCCCAGATGCTGTATGATACAGTTGTTGTAAAACAAGTAAGCAGAAGTATCGGTTATATTTATAATTCAGAGTTCGATCTTGCTGAAGAAGTAATTGACTCAATAAACAATAAATACCCGGGACATCCTGCAACCTACCTTCTTAAAGGTTTTATGATTAACTGGGAGAATTATCCTCTTCTCCCTTTTTCTCCCGTACGTAAAAATTTTGAATCTCAGCTTCAGACCAGCATAAGGATTTCTGAAGTAGAAGATGGATGGTCTGATAATCCCGAATTACTCCTGATAAGTCTGTGTGCCAGGGGTTTGCTGATGCTCTTATATTCGGAAAATAAGATGAGCAGCGAACTGATACCATATGTGCCCACCACTTACAGGGGTATCAGGAAAGCCTTTGAATACACTTCAGAATTTGCGGATCTCTGTTATTATACCGGGCTTTATAATTATTACCGTGAAGCTTATCCTGAACAGCATCCGATATACAAGGCAGTTGCTTTCCTGTTTCCACATGGTGATAAGGAAAAAGGATTGGAAGAGCTCAGGCATACAGCTGAAAATGCCATCTTACTGGGTCCTGAGGCCTATTCTATATTATCATGGCTATGTATACAGTATGAAAATGATTTTCCACAGGCGCTCTATTACAGTGAGACTGTCTTCAACCAGTATCCGGCCAATCCATGGTTCAGGGCTGAATATTTAAAGAATCTCTTTCTTATAAAAGATTATGATAAAGCGGAACAGATCATCGAGTCATCTGCCTTTATAAAGAATGCCTATTTCACATGTCAGCTGGCAATATTCAAAGGATTACTGCAGGAGAAGAAGTATAAGGATTATAATCTTGCAGAGGAGTATTATAAAAAAGCAATTAACGGACTTGAATATTATGGTGTGCGTGGA
>CAZOZU010000505.1:0-1900 GCA_964584355.1 uncultured Rikenellaceae bacterium | reverse complement strand
ATTCACTCTCGAGATACTGATGCTTGATCTTACAATTTCATCAATAGTACCTCTCCTGATTTCATCTGTCACAGCGGCTACTGTCACCTATTTTCTGATGGGCGACCAGGTGCTTTTCTCCTTTAATATCACTGAGGCTTTTAGTATCTTCAATATTCCATGGTACCTTATTCTTGGAATATTATCAGGACTGCTATCAATTTATTTTTCGAAGATGACACTCTATCTTGAAAAAAGATATGAGAGAATAAAAAATGTATTCATAAGGCTTATCACAGGCGGTGTAATTCTTGGTCTGCTTATCTATCTTTTCCCACCGCTTTTCGGAGAAGGTTATGATACTGTTATGCTGCTTCTTGAGGGGAAAACAGAAACCGTATTAAGCCACTCTGTCTTTGAAAAGGTCTCCGATAATTATCTGATGATAATCCTGTTCATGCTGTGCCTGGTGTTGCTTAAGGTGTTTGCCAGCAGTTCAACAAATGGAGCAGGGGGCGTTGGAGGTATTTTTGCTCCTGTATTGTTCCTGGGGGGTGTAAATGGATTTATGATAGCAAGCCTTTTTAATAAATATTTCAGCATAGACCTTCCGGATAACAGGTTTGTACTCGCAGGAATGGCGGGATTGATGGCTGGAGTTATGCATGCTCCTCTTACGGCGATCTTCCTGATAGCGGAAATAACGGGAGGGTATGATTTACTTATCCCTCTTATCATTACTTCAACAGTGGCCTATATGACGACAAGGGGTTTCGAACGACACTCTATTTACCACGCTCAGCTTGCCAGGAAAGGAGAGTTAATCACGCATGATAAGGATAAGACAGTACTTGCTTTTATGGACTGGAAAAAGGAGATCGAAACAGACCTGCACATAGTAAGAGGAGATGCTACCCTTGGTGACCTTGTTAAGGAGATTTCAAAATCAAATCGCAACATTTTCCCTGTGGTTGATGAGTACAATATTCTCGAGGGAGTAGTCTTGCTGGATGAGGTGAGAGAGATAATGTTCAACCAGGAATTATATGACACAACATTTGTGAGGGATCTTATGACCATTCCTCCATCATATATTGATAAAAGAGAGAGTCTTGAAGAGGTAATGGAAACATTCCAAAAGACAGGTGCCTGGAATCTGCCTGTTCTTGATAATGGATATTATGTTGGATTTATCTCAAAATCAAGGATATATACAACTTATCGTGAATTGTTGGTCCAGTTCACAGAAGAATGAAATATAAATTAATTAATTATGGAAAGAGACACTTTGGTTTTTGATATTATTGAAAAGGAGCGGCAACGGCAACTTAACGGCATAGAGCTGATTGCCTCCGAAAATTTTGTTAGTCCCCAGGTCCTTGAATCAATGGGATCGGTAATGACAAACAAATATGCAGAAGGTTATCCTGGCCGCCGATATTATGGTGGCTGTGAAGTAGTTGATGAGACAGAACAATTAGCTATTGACAGGTTGAAACAGCTTTTCGATGCTGAATATGCAAACGTACAGCCCCATGCAGGTGCCCAGGCTAACATGGCTGTTTTTTTGACTGTTCTTAAACCGGGAGATACTTTTTTGGGATTAAATCTGTCACATGGAGGACATCTTTCCCATGGTTCACCGGTAAATTCATCAGGGATACTATATCGTCCGGTTGCATATGGTGTGAAAGAGGATACAGGCCTTGTCGATTATGACATGATGGAGGAGATAGCACTTAAGGAAAAACCTAAGATGATAATAGGTGGTGCATCGGCTTATTCCCGTGAATGGGATTATACAAGGATGCGTAAGATAGCTGATATGATCGGGGCAATTCTTATGGTCGATATGGCACATCCTGCAGGAATAATAGCAGCCGGCCTGCTTGAAAATCCGCTGAAATATGCACACATAGTA
>CAZOZU010000504.1:0-1902 GCA_964584355.1 uncultured Rikenellaceae bacterium | reverse complement strand
CTGATCAATGCAGCTGTTTTTTATCATTGTAACTGCGAGGGCATCAATATCATTATAATCATCAAGTTTTTTTTTCATCATCCACATCTTCAAAAATACCTCCTGGACAATATCTTCAGCCTCCTGTTGATTTTTAACAATCCGGAAAGCTATTGCGTACAGTTTGCGGTTAAGACGGTGTATTAATACATTAAATGCATCCCTGGTCATCAGGTTAGTGGCTTATGAGGAATTCCGGACAAAGATAAGAACTAAAATATCACCTGCAGCTTATAATAATATTTACTCCTTTGTCTTTCTTTATGTTCTCCGAAAATCTCTTTGCCTCATTAACCGTCATATTGCCCAGGATCTGTATCAGTGCATTATCTTCACCGCCGGCAACAACTAGAAATTCCTTGAATTTCTTCCCCTCAACCCTTACCAGCATCACCATGTCCTGATGAGCCTTTTTCACTCTCATAAATTCTTCATAATTCCTGCGGTCAAGTTCTCTTTCCACCATGTCATAAAAATTGCCTTCAAACATAACATCATCGTCCTGTGCAAGAATCCGGATGGTAGTAATATCCTCCGGCCAGCATCGGTCCTCATGGCACTTATTGTCATCAAGGGATCTGAAAAGCTTTATCAGGTCTCCGCTGATCGTTATTGTTGTAAAGCCATCAGTGCCGGTATATTTTTCAAAAAGGGCATCAATAGATCTTTGCCCGTATCCCAGAATTGCTATTGTCAAAATGATCGATATTAAAATGAATTTTTTCATTTGAACTTCAATTAGGTTAAACAAACATGTTTTTAAAGAGGACGTATAACAGGAAAAAACATTACAGAATACCACTAAATTTCTTCATGTATTCTTATTAATGGTTTTGATTCTAATAGCAACAAGCAACAAGAATTATTTAATAGGAGAATTAGGTTCCTGTGACATTTCAATATAGTAGACCCAATCGACCAGGTCTGGTACAATTCTCTGGAATAGGGCTGTAAAACGGCCTTCCCATGTAAGTATTTTGTTTCTCTTTTTCTTTTTTATTCCTTTCAGCACCCACTTCGCAACATATTCGGGAGACATGAGCTTACCCTCCTCCCTTGGTGATTCACCCTGTTCAGTACCGTCAGCTGTAAGTGCATGTTTCCTGATCTCCGAAGCTGTGAATCCCGGAGCTATGATCATAACATGCAGACCATTCTTCAGGTTTTCAATTCTTACGGTCTCGAGGAAACCATGGATGGCAAATTTAGAAGCTGAATAACCTGTTCTGCCTGGCAGGCCATGAAAGCCTGCAACAGATGAAACACCAACCAGTGAACCTTTATTGGCAATAAGGTATGGAAGCGCATATTTAGTGCAATATACTGTACCCCAGAAATTTACATCCATCAGGGTTTTCAATACACCAACCTTGACTTCATTAAATGATGCACGCATTGAGAGACCTGCATTATTGACCAGAATATTTACGGTATCGTATTTTTCGACTGTTTTCTGAATAAGGTTCCGGCAGTCTTCTTCTATCGAGACATCGGTTTTTATATAGGTGGCTTCGTATCCCTTTGATTTTATTTCACTCACAATATCAGCCAGTCTGTTTTCCGATCTGGCTGCCAGCATCACCTTGCTTCCATTTGCTGCAAACTCCCGGGCAGTAGCCTCTCCTATTCCTGAAGAGGCACCTGTAACAATAACAACCTTATTTTTGAAAATATCTTTCATAACCCGTTTTGTTGCACTAAAATTCAAGTGCTAAATTAAAAGAATACTGGTATTAAATGAAAAAAAAACTTTATGGCTTGCAATAATTTATTTTTATCCTACCTTTGCACTCGCAAAAAAAGAACAGTTGATTCAGTAGCTCAGTTGGTAGAGCATCCCGCTTTGCGGGAGGATCCTGGGTT
>CAZOZU010000503.1:0-1909 GCA_964584355.1 uncultured Rikenellaceae bacterium | reverse complement strand
CGGCGATTGCTTTATCCTTTCTTTTCCCCGGAATGGGACAATACTATTCCCAAAGAAAAGCAGCCGGTGCTGGATTTCTGACTGCTGGGATATTAAGCTTAAGCGTTTCCGGATATTATTTCTATTTATCAGAAAACCGGGCAAAAGAGTACAACAACTCAAAGGTTGATTATCAGGAAGAAACAAGCGTGAGTTCTATAATCGAAAAGAGAGAATTGATGGATAATAAATATCAATCTTACCTGGATGCCACAAGATTAAGGGATATTTGCTTAGGCATAACAGCAGGTATCTGGTTTGTTAATATTGTTGATGCGGCAATATTTGCAAAAATTAACAAACCTGTTTTGCAGGGTACTATAGGTAATAATGGAAGTTACGGACTAATAGCTTCTCCGGGTTTAAATTCAGCAGGTGCTTCATTGAAAATAAGTTTCTGATTTAACCTCCCCATTTGATATTAACTCGCAATCATTTCCAGATACAAGGAATATTGCTTACTTTGTATGGAATGGAACAATAAACTAAAAACCACAAATATGTTCAACAGCGAAGTATATAAAAAAAGAAGAGCAAAGCTCCATGAACTGATGAAATCAGGAGTAGCGGTTTTTATGGGGAATGTGGATTCTCCGATGAATTACCCTGCAAATCAGTATCATTTCAGACAGGATAGTAATTTCCTTTATTTCTTCGGAATCGATATTCCCGGTCTTGCTGGTGTTATGGATTTCGATACAGGCACGGATACTGTCTTCGGAAATGATTTCGATCTCGATGATATTGTATGGATGGGACCCCAGCCAACTGTAAAAGAACTGGCCCTGAAATGCGGTGTTGCCAATACTGCCGCTCTTTCAGATCTTTCCGACAGAATTCTTAAGGAGAAAGAGAAGGGCCGAGAGATCCATTTTCTCCCTCCCTACAGGGGCGAAACCAAGTTATCTCTCGGTCTGATCCTCAAGGAAAATCCGTCCCAGCTTAACTCTTCTGCTTCAGTCGACCTTATCAAAGCAGTCGTTTCAATGAGATCGATAAAGGAAGATATCGAAATTGCAGAGATCGAGAAAGCTATCGGTATCTCCTATCAGATGCATGTCACTGCAATGAAATTGTGTAAACCCGGAACGAGGGAACGGGTTATTTTCGGTACTCTCGAAGGTATTGCTTATGCCGTTGGTGCAGGACCATCGTTTCCTGCGATAATAAGCGTCAATGGACAAACCCTCCATAACCATTCTCATGATAATATCCTAAGGGAAAATCAACTGCTGGTAAACGACTCAGGTGTTGAAACGGAGATGCATTATGCCTCCGACATCACACGGACAACACCCGTAGGGGGAAAATTCAACCAGAGACAAAAGGAGATTTACGAGATTGTACTGAAAGCAAATACCGAATCAATTCTTAATGCAAAACCTGGACTTTCAAACCGTGAACTCCATCTCGGAGCCTGCAAAATCATTGCATCGGGATTGAAAGATCTTGGCCTCATGAAAGGTGATGTGGATGCTGCTGTGGCTGCAGGCGCTCATGCCTTATTCATGCCTCACGGACTTGGCCATATGCTTGGCCTCGATGTACATGATATGGAAGGTCTTGGAGAACAATATGTCGGTTACGACGAGAATACGAAAAGAAGTGAACAATTCGGACTCGCTTATCTCCGCTTTGCCCTTCCCTTCAAACCCGGACATGTATTAACAATAGAACCAGGTTGTTATTTTATTCCCCAGCTTATCTCCATGTGGAAAAAAGAGGGTAAGTTTAAAAAATTCATTAACTACAAAAAGGTAGAGTCATATCTGGATTTTGGGGGTGTTCGTATCGAAGATGATGTTCTTATAACAAATATAGGCAGCAGGGTTCTCGGGAAACCTATTCCGAAAACCGTTGCAGAAATAGA
>CAZOZU010000502.1:0-1912 GCA_964584355.1 uncultured Rikenellaceae bacterium | reverse complement strand
ACAACAACATACGGATAAAGGAATCCATGTCGTCCACTTCACCATCGGTAGTCACGATAGTTCTTGGTTTGTCTTTAACCATGCCAGGTTCTTTTGAACAACCGATAACAAAGAGAGCCAGAAGAAGAAAGGATAGCTTTTTCATGGGTTAGTTTTAAATGTTATTAAAAAATAATATGAGCATCATGAATCATGTATTAAGTTCCATTGATTTTCTTCATTAGCCCCTTACCCTAAAGGGTGCGAAGAAAATCAATTACCCCCTTTAGGGTCGGGGCAGATAATTGATTTTCAAGAGTAGAGAACACATATGTTTAAAAGCCGATATTAATTTCTATAAAATTAAGAAAAAGTCAGAGTCGGAGCAGTGCAGTCTGAAGGTCTTCTGCAAAATATATCATATTGCCCCTGTTTGATTCACGGATGAAGTCCCTCAGGCTTCGGCTTTCATATTTGGAGAAATCACCGACAATTGCCAGCTTGAAATTGTAATTCGAGAATTTCTGTAATATTTCACCGGCAAGCCGGGTGCTGAGATCAAAGAAATCACTATTGAGATTCTCCTCATAGACTATCATCCTGTTACAGCCATTATAGTTCACATCGGCCATAAGATCGAGTGCATCCTGTACCTCATTGATGATGAAGTTTTTATCAGTCAGTTCAGCGATTTTAATATCGTTTATTGTATGGAATTTTAACATGGTTGTAAAACTAGCGAAATCAGGGGTAACAATCAATGGCAGTATACAGTTAATGATGTGGTAAGGTCGTTGCATGCAACGACCCCACTATCTACATATTAAAATACTGCTTTTACTACGTTGAAACCCTGTAAGTTATTTACTATCAAGATGATATAAGGGTTCGAATTTTAAGGGTTGTAACAAACATGTATTTTTATCTATTTCGCGCACTCACACCCTTACCCACTCTCGCCCTCACAACATACCCTGCTCCTCAAGCCATTTCCCTAATTTCTCTTTTTCCTGGTTAGCTTTTGTCTCGTAATTAATTAATATTTCATGGAATTCCGGATCATCTCTTAGACTATTTAACAGGGGATCATTTTTAAAATACATTAACATACCCATTTTAGGATAAGATTTACTGACAAAGATCCTGAGATTTTCAAATGCTCTCTCTTTATCTCCCTTACAGGAATATACTGCTGCCAGATCATAATATGATATATAGTCTAAAGATTTTGTGCCTCTTGGACGACCTAATTCTATTTCGGCTGTTTTATATTCAATGTGTTTATCAAAGAAATATTCAGCTTCTTCTTTGTATCCGTTTTGCATGTACGCATACCCGATTCGATGCAATTCACTGAAAGGTATTTGTCCACTGGATATTGCTTCTTCATAAAGTTTCCTGAAATACATCAGGGATTCTTTATTGTGGGATAAAAAGGATTCAACTTGTCCCCCCAAACCCAAATTCTGCTGATTAGTTGAATTTATTTGATATGCCTGTTCTATTAAATCTAAAGATTTTTGAAAATCGTTTTGGATGAAACTGATTGCTGTAGACAGATAAAATAAATAATCAACTGAGTCACCATCAAGGTTCAAGGCATTATATGCATATTGATATGCTGGTTCATAAAATCCACAGAAAGTAAATTGAAAAGATATGTATTTTAATATTTCAGGCAATTCAGGCCCATGATTTCGTTTGACGGCTTCAAACGAATTCTCAAATCCCTTAACAGGGTCATACGTGCCATAAGTATAGCCTTTTAAGTAATATGCTAACCAGTTGTTTGGATTATATTGTAATACTTTATTGTATTCCTGAACAGCTTTATCCAGATCACCCTTTTCGAAATAACAGCTGCCTCTTATTAGGTAAGCTTCCGGTAACTGGCTATCATAGGAAAGCGCTTTATTTACCAGTACAATTACAG
>CAZOZU010000501.1:0-1919 GCA_964584355.1 uncultured Rikenellaceae bacterium | reverse complement strand
ACCAAAAATAATGAAAAAGAGCCAATAATTAGGTACTTTTGGTTCCGGCCTCTTTTAATAAATTTAACGTTGTTTTGAAATTGAAATTACCTTAAATACAAATATTATATCCATGAGTGTACTTTTAAATAAAGATTCGAAGGTTATTGTCCAGGGATTCACCGGAAGTGAAGGAACGTTCCATTCAACACAGATGATAGAGTACGGAACAAAGGTGATGGGAGGCACAACACCGGGAAAAGGTGGACAGACTCATCTCGGACTACCTGTCTTCAATACTGTGAGGGAAGCTGTAAAGGAGACAGCAGCCGATGTATCTGTTATCTTCGTTCCTCCGGCATACGCAGCAGACGCTATCACGGAGGCGGCAAACGCCGGGATAAGGCTTATTGTTACAATAACCGAAGGAATCCCTGTATCAGATATGGTTATGGTTAAAGAGTATCTTAAATCCTTCGACTGCAAATTGATAGGTCCCAATTGTCCGGGAATTATTACACCCGGAGAGTCAAAAGTAGGTATCATGCCCGGATTTATACATAAAAAAGGCACTGTTGGAATCATTTCCCGTTCAGGAACTCTTACCTATGAAGCTGTTGACCAGGTTACAAAGCTGGGATCAGGTCAGTCAACATGTATAGGAATCGGAGGTGATCCTGTTGTCGGTACAACAACACTCGATGCAGTAAAATTAATGATGGATGATTCTGAGACTGAGATAATTGTCATAATAGGTGAGATCGGCGGTAATATGGAAAACGAAGCTGCTGAATGGATACGTGAGCATAGTACAAAACCGGTAGTGGGTTTTATTGCAGGCCAGACTGCACCGAAAGGACGCAGAATGGGACATGCAGGGGCAATAATAGGAGGGAAGAATGATACTGCTGCTGCCAAAATGGATCTGATGAAGAGTTGTGGTATTCATGTTGTTGAATCACCGGCAGAGATAGGGGAGAGTGTATTGAAGGCGTTAGGACCTTAAGGCATAAAGGCTATAAGACCGCAAGACTCAAGGAACGAAGTGACGCAGTTCCGCGAAGCGGAAGCAATACCGCAAGACTATGATTACTTTTCTTATATTTGCACCAACTAAAATCTGAAAGAAATGGGATTATTAACAGGAAAAACAGCACTTATAACAGGTGCTTCGCGGGGAATAGGCAAAGCAATTGCTCTTTTATTTGCACACGAGGGAGCTGATATCGCCATAACAAATATTGCAAATGATGATGAGTTTAAAAATGCTATCGGTGAAATAGAAGCACCTGGGGTAAAGGTCAAAGGTTATGTATCCAATGCAGCAAATTTTGATGACTCCAATAGAGTTGTTAACGAAATAATCAACGATTTTTCAAAAATCGATATCCTTGTGAATAACGTGGGTATAACACGCGACACATTGCTGATGCGTATGACAGAGGAGCAATGGGATGCAGTGATTTCTGTGAATCTGAAATCTGTTTTTAACCTTACAAAAGCAGTGATAAACTTTATGCTGAAACAGAAAAGCGGTTCAATAATAAATATGAGTTCCATTGTAGGTGTATCAGGGAATGCAGGACAGACTAATTATTCTGCCTCAAAGGCAGGCATGATAGGCTTCACAAAAAGTATCGCCAAAGAAACCGGCTCAAGAAATATAAGGTGCAATGCTATCGCTCCGGGATTTATTATAACCGAGATGACTGAAAATTTACCTGAAGATGTAATAAATGAATGGGTAAATAAAATCCCTCTGAAAAGAGGCGGAACTCCTGAAGATGTGGCACATACAGCACTGTTTCTTGCCTCGGATCTCTCATCATATGTGACAGGACAAACAATTCATGTATGCGGAGGTATGCTAACTTAAAAATATTTACTATATTTACAGCTTCGCAGGGTGTCTATCCTTTTAGCACGAGGAAATGCAGCGA
>CAZOZU010000500.1:0-1943 GCA_964584355.1 uncultured Rikenellaceae bacterium | reverse complement strand
ATTTCATTACGGTATTTTTTTATCAACTGAACATTTGAAGCATTTATTGACAATAGTTGTACTATTTTCTGTTTTTCATTTTCAAGTTTTGCATTCAATGTATCATTATTCGTTTTGAGTGTATCAAAACTATATGCCAGAATTCTTAGTTCATTCGCAAGAGAATCCTTTTCATGGGTAAGCTCAGCTTCAATCTCTATCATTTTATTCTTCTGATCGAAATACATAATTACAAGAAATATCAGGATTCCCGAAAGAATAATAGTAACAGCTATAAGGCCAACAGGAACACCTTTTTTATTCTCCTGTAAATTTTGTGCCTCATTGTTTGTGTCTGTCATTCAGATGATTTAAAAAATTATAAGTGTGCAAAAATAATAATATCTGATATAATAATAAAATATCCGATTCAATGATTAAATTTACAAATGATCTTTTATATACTAACCTGCTAATAATTAACAGCATGAGCGGTTTTTTTGGTGTAATTTCGAAGCGAGATTGTGTTAATGAAGTTTTTTATGGAACCGATTACCATTCCCATCTTGGTACTAAAAGGGCGGGGATGGTCTTTAATGTTCCTGAAAAAGGATTCCGTCGTTCTATCCACACACTTGAAAATTCGTATTTCAGATCAAAATTCGAGGATGAGTTAAAAAATTTTACCGGGAATTCCGGCATCGGAGTGATAAGCGATACGGATCCCCAGCCAATACTATTTAATTCACACCTCGGCCGCTTTGCCATTGTTACTGTCAGCAGGCTTATAAATATAGAGGAGCTTGAAAGAGAATTCCTTGGAAGTAAAAAACATTTTACAGAAAACTTTGAAGGAAATATAAATCCAACCGAAATGGTTGCAAATCTTATTTGTGAAAAAGAGGATTTTGTTTCAGGTATAGAAAGTGTTTTTGAAAAAATAAAAGGATCATGTTCGCTGACGATACTCACAGAAGAGGGGATAATAACTGCCAGGGATAAACTTGGAAGAACACCGGTTGTGATCGGTAGAAAAAAGGATGCTTATGCAGTTGCATCTGAATCATGCTCTTTTCCAAATACTGGATTTGAACTGGAGTATTACCTGGGCCCGGGAGAGATAGTCCATGTAAATGCTGATGGATACACGCAGTTGAGAAAACCAGGAGATAAAATGCAGATATGTGCCTTTTTATGGGTTTACTACGGCTACCCGCCATCATATTATGAAGGCATTAATGTTGACAAATGTCGTTACAGGTGTGGTGCATATCTGGCCCGACGCGATAAGGTAGAGGCTGATTTTGTATGCGGTATTCCCGATTCGGGCATAGGACACGCAATAGGATATGGTAATGAGAAAGGTATTCCCAATATGCGTGCATATTCGAAATACACGGTGACCTGGCCCCGCAGCTTTCTTCCTTCATTCCAGGAACAGAGAGACCTGGTGGCAAGAATGAAGCTTATACCAAACAAAGCGGTAATAGAAGGGAAACGTATGATTTTCATTGATGACAGTATAGTAAGAGGGACACAATTAAAAGATAATACTATTGATATGCGCCGGGCGGGAGCCACAGAACTGCATATGAGAATTGCATGTCCTCCCCTGCTGTATGCCTGCGATTTCCTTAATTTTACGCAATCAAGAACCCCAATGGAACTGGCAGGACGCAGGGCAATACATGAGCTTAATGGAAATGAAAAAGAGCTTAAAGAATATTCCGATCCTGATTCTGACAAGTATAAAAAAATGGTTAATAAAATTGCAGAAAAACTTGATCTCGATTCCCTGGTATACCAGCGTATGGACGATCTTGTTTCAGCTATTGGACTGCCAAAAGAAAAACTATGTACTCACTGCTGGGACGGCAGCGGTTATTTTTAAAAGACAGTTACCCCCCAACCCCTCTATTGTGCATTGACCTCCCAACCCCGACCCCCTCTATTGTGCATTGACC
>CAZOZU010000499.1:0-1965 GCA_964584355.1 uncultured Rikenellaceae bacterium | reverse complement strand
ATTTATAATTTTCCAAATAAACAGTTTTAATAAATAAAAATTTTGATTAATAAATTGCAACGTAATCTTCTGATCAAAACCATTATATATTTAATAAAATTAAATTCTGTCAGCATATCATAAATAAAATAACATTTAACAAGATTTTTGCTTTTATAAAGAATAACCTCACTATTGCATTAAAATCAATATCCCGGTCTTATTCTTATTTTTATCTTACCTTTTCGTTATCTTCTTTTGGTAGTTTTAAGAGCTTGACTGCAATAATCTGGTTCCGTCTTTTTAATAGAGGCAAAGTTGTATTACATTTACATCGTGGAGATTTCTTTACACGATTCTATAAAAGTATCTTTAATAGAATCATTACTAAAATGATATTCAGATTATCACATAAGAATATTGTGTTAACTGAAAATCAGAAGAAAATATTCGAAAATACTTTTAACCGGTCTTTTTATATACTACCCAATACAGTCGAATTTGAATATGAACCGGTCTTGAAAACAAAATCCAGTAGTAATTTCATTTTTATTTCAAATTATTTAATTGACAAGGGGATAATTGATCTGCTTGATGTATTTGCCCAACTTACAAGGCACCATAAAGAGGTGACTATTAAAACATATGGTGAGTTTTCTGATAATAAGCTTAAAGACCTTATTTTAAGTTATAATTCGTCAAATATCAATATAAATGGCCCTGTCAGGGGATTACAAAAGTTTAAAGAAATATCACGTTCTGATTGTTTGATTCTTCCATCCTGGAACGAAGGTCAGCCGATTGTATTATTGGAAGCTATGTCTGTAGGTACACCAATAATAGCATCAGGAACAGGATTAATTCCTGAGCTTCTTGGAGAAAGGTATCCATTTTTGACTATACCTGCTGATAGAGAATCTTTAGAAAAAAATATTATTAGCTTCATGCATTTGAAAGATCATACAGAAATATCCAGGAAACTAATTGACAGATATCGAATGTACTATTCGCATAAAAAGCACATCGGGAAATTATACAATATTTTTACCTGAGAATTAAAAATATACTATCAATAAAACAGAAGAGAAAGCTATTTATTAAATCAGATGCAAAGATCAGCAATATCTGGAAAACTTGATAATTACTTAAAATCAGGATATTTTTCATTTATATCCGGATTTTTAGCAGTGTTAATTATTCCGGTTCATGTGCAATACCTGCCACCTATTATGGTATTATGGGGGATATTCTGGATAATTGAAAACTATTCATCATTTAACAACATCAATAAAATAAGAAAGGAATACTTAACTCTCTTCATTTTATTTATTGCATTTTATTTTTGGCAAACTGCAGGTTTGATTTATTCATCTGATTTTAAGATGGGATTACTCAATTTGTTTGGCAGATTATCTCTGGTCCTTTTCCCATTGGTATTAATTATGCCGGGGAAAATGATTAATCATAAAGCAAATAACCTTACCAGATATTTTGCATTGGCGATGTTCCTTTATTTATTGTTTTGTTTTTGTTATGCATTATTAAGATCAGTGCAGATTCAAAACGGAGATTGGAGTTTTAATCCTCATCCTGCAGAATATCCCTGGCTCAGTTACTTTTATGGTGCAGAACTTACTGTTTCCCCGCACCCTTCATATATTTCGATGTATGTTCTTTTATCGATTTTTTTCTGTTTTGAAGAATGGTTTGAAACTAAAATAAAAAATAGTTACAGGGTATTTTGGTTAGTTATGGGTATACTTCTTTGTCTGTCACAGTATTTTTTATCTTCTCGTGCAGGAATATTTATTACAGTAATATTAGTGCCCTTCTATTTTGTTAGAAAGTTTAAAAAGCTCGGAAATAGTAAATATGCATGGATCGGAATTTTGTTTATTATGCTATTATTATTGCCGGTGATTGTTAAAAATCAAAGAGTAGATTATCTGATAGGTAAAATACTTAATAATCCTGTGGATTATGAGA
>CAZOZU010000498.1:0-1970 GCA_964584355.1 uncultured Rikenellaceae bacterium | reverse complement strand
TTTTATATCAACCGGTTCACATTGATCTAATATTCTGGACACTTTCGTTTTACCTTGTGATTAGATACATAAACACAAAAGCAGAGTGGTATCTGATCCTTTTCGGAATTACTGCAGGAGTGGCTTTACTGAACAAATACCTTATAGGATTACTGTTTTTTTCATTTCTTATAGTAATTCCATTCACCCGATACAGGGATATATTCCGAAAAGGTAAGTTCTGGATCGGAATACTGGCTGGCACAATAATTTTCCTTCCAAATCTCCTATGGCAGATCATACACGGATTGCCTGTTATCAATCATTTGTCAGATCTTGCCAGGTTTCAGCTTGTCAATGTAAATAAAACAGCTTTTCTTGCCGATCAGTTATTCAATCCGATGGCTGCATCTGTACTTACTGTTGCAGGTATCATTTTTCTGTTTGTAAACAGAAGTGTAATGAAATTCAGATTTCTTGGAATTATTTCTGTGTTAATTATTCTGATACTTATGTTCTTGCAAGGGAAGAGTTATTATACCCAGGGCTTGTTCCCGCTTCTTATTGCAGCAGGCGCTGTTGCATTTGAGCAATTACTAAAAAGGATTTGGACAAGAATATTGCTTATTGCTGTGTTGATATTACTAACATTACCTATTTTACCAATCGGTATACCTCTATTTAAGCCGGATAAACTGATCGCTTATTTTAATAAACTTGACACAAGATACGGGTTGACTTTTATATGCCGGTTTGAAGATGGCACAATTCATTCATTACCACAGGATTATGCCGATATGGTGGGGTGGGAAGAAATGGCAGAAATAACAAGTGAAGCCTGGCAGATGATACCTGATAAAAAAGCAGCATTTATCTATTGTGAAAATTATGGTCAGGGTGGTGCTATTACAATAATCGGAAAGAAATATGGTTTGCCGGAAGCAGTAAGTTTTCATGAGAGTTTTATATACTGGTTCCCGCGTAAATTTGATCCCGACGTAAAATATCTGGTTTATATTAATGATGAACTTGGTGAAGATGTCCAGGAGCTTTTCAGTAAGATAACTTTTATTGGAAGCATTACCAATCCTGATGCCCGTGAATATGGAACAACAGTATACCTTTGTGAAGATCCGGTTATCAGCTTCAACGACTTCTGGATATCAAGAACAGCCGGGATACTGCAGGAGAACTGATTTTTATTTCATAGTTTATAAAAAGGAACTGCTAATAATTTTATATTTTTACAGCCTTTATCATCCGTTTTAAATAAATATCAATTTCAATACGATGAACTTTGCAGATTTTATAACACACCATGGTAAAAGGGTTAATAAAGAGGCCTTTATTCATCTTATACAGGTATCCAGAACTGACAATGTTATTAATGACAAAGAACTTAAGCTTCTTCACAAAGAAGGTAAGAAGTTCGGACTTACTGACCCCGAAATTGACCGGCTGATAGAGTCTGAACAAGATCATCACTATCACCAGCCATATAGCCTGCATGATAAATTTGATCATTTATATCAGGTAGCCGAGATGATACTTGCAGATGAGGTTGTTGATGAGAATGAGAAAAGAATGTTACGCAAGTTCGTCATCGAATCAGGTTTTAGTTACGATAAAATTGATGACCTGATACAATTGTTGATTGAAGGTGTCGCTAACAATGAGGATGAGGAGAAGCTTTTTATTAAATTCAAGAAGAAGTTATTTTAATCTGATAAAATATCAGCTTAACCAAGATCTGATATTTTTTTAAGAAGTGTCATATCCATTATTTCAATATTTTTCCCGTCTACTTTGATAATTCCCTCCTTTCTTAATTCAGTGAGGAGCCTCACGGTATTCTCTTCTGAAATAGCTGACATTTCTCCCAGTTCTTTTCTTGTAATGGATAACCTGTAACAATTATTACCGTAAAAACCTGCCAGATATATCAGACTCTCTGCTATACGGCCTCTGATGTTTTTCTGGTTCAGGCAGAT
>CAZOZU010000497.1:0-1979 GCA_964584355.1 uncultured Rikenellaceae bacterium | reverse complement strand
ATAACCGGAAATAAAGTTACTATTCCATGTTTAAATATCTATTCAAAAAGAAAGATTTCTTCGATTTTTGTTTCAAACACCTTTGCTATATCATGAGCAAGTTTCAGCGAGGGATTATATTTATTTTTTTCAAGAAAGACAATTGTTTCCCGCCTAACATTGACCTTTTTTGCCAGATCCTCCTGTGTGAGGTCTAGTCTTGCCCGGTATTCCTTTATCCTGTTATTCATTTTTGATGCCTGTGAAGTTGATTACAAGCCAGCAGACCGCAAAAACAACAGCCATGCCAAGTATACCCATTCCGATAATTGTGTGGGTTTCATAATCTAGCTTATCGGAGAGAAACATTATTAAAAGCCATACGTAAAGAGAAATGTAATAGGCAAGGGATGATGTTTTCCTCATAACTTTCTTTGATAATTCATCTTCTGTTGGCTCTCCGCGCCTGGCACTTGATAGCCTCCTATATCCTAATAAAACAGCTAAGGCCACCAGGAGGAATATTATCCCGAAATTTGCAATATCAATCAGTTTAAAGTTACCTGATGAAGATAAAATCCAGAGAACTACAGCCACAATTACCAGTGCTGCTACAATAAAAATGATAACTGCTTTTTTCATAATTCATACATATTAGTTAATTAATTCTAACACAAAGTTAGAAATTATTAACATTACTTCCAAATTTTTTTAAAGATTTTTTATTCCGGACTAAAGTCCTTGTAAATAGGATGTACTTGTAATCCTGGCATTAATGCCAAGGTTGTTCTCTAGTGCTGATCGGCATATCTCCACCATGCAGCAGTACCTGCAAAGCCAAGAAGAAATGTCAGGGAAAGAATTATCCAACTGAAAATGTTTGCTTCCGGACTGAGAGGGCCCGCCACATTTGCTATCAGAGCCGGAATTGCCCAGGGGAAATATGGTGTTATACCCGGCATAGCAACAAAAGTCAGCTGCGTGATAAGTATTACGACTATTAATAAACCCACAGGAAGGAGTTCATTGCGGCTTGCACAGGTTATCAGGGCGACCGGGGTAAAAAGAACTATGGTTAGTATTGAAGCTTCAATAAAAGCAACGGTTCCATGATTGAAAATCTGGTTTGTCCAGCCATCAAGTTTAACAAACCTGCCTGTAAGAACGGCCACAGTATACATTACTATAAGCAGCAAAAAACTCCAGATGAATACGATTAATGTTTTTGATAATACAATATTAAACCTTGAAACCGGTAATGCCAGAATATCTTTAATTGCTCTGTCAGAATATTCCCTTCCGAATATCCATATTGTTACAATTCCGGAACCCATTGTTCCAAGCACAATTGCCATCTGAATCAACAGACTCAGGTAAGTTGGCCAGTCAGCACTGCTGATGAATGAAGCTTTAGTGCTTATTATAGCTGAATTCTCTGCAACTTCAGGATGTTTTGCCACCAGCATTAACAGGCCCATCATAACAGCTATGAAAATGAAAAGGAGAAATGTTATCCATAACACCTTTGATTTTATAACCTTTATTGTCTCGGTGATAAAAGCTGCATAGAACCCTCTCACTTTGCACCTCCTTTCATATGTATAACTCGAAGAAAAAATGTTTCCAGATCCTCTTCTTCAGTATTTAACAGAACTGGTGGATAACCTGCATTAACAAGAATTGTAGCTATTTTATCCGGATTCTGAATCGCTTCCTTTCCTGTTATTTCAAGAATCCCTTTATCGGTTACAGATAATACATAGTTATTATTTTCAAGAATATCTTTAGCTCCATGGAGATCATTAACTTTAACCTGCAGGCAATGTTTTCTCAGTTTCTCCATTTCTCCAACAGATGATTCATATAACAGACTCCCTTCATGAATTATTCCGATACGTGTTGCAAACCTGGAAATCTCTCCGAGAATATGGCTTGAAATGAAGACAGTAACTCCTTTATTTACAGCAAGATTCCTAAGCATTTCCCTTATTTCGACAATA
>CAZOZU010000496.1:0-1989 GCA_964584355.1 uncultured Rikenellaceae bacterium | reverse complement strand
GGCATAAAAAATCAGAGGGAAAAAACACTTGTGTGTAACAGAAAAACAGGTAAACCTGTATATAATGCGATATTTTGTCAGGATAGGCGAACTTCCGGTTTGTGCGATAAACTGAAGAAAGAGGGATACAGCCGGAAAATACAGAAAAAAACAGGGCTGATTATTGATGCCTATTTTTCTGCCACAAAACTTAAGTGGATACTTGATAATGTTAAGGGGACTCGTGCAATGGCAAAAAAAGGTGAACTTGCTTTCGGGACCGTTGATTCATGGCTTATATGGAATCTGTCGGGAGGGAAGGTTCATATTACTGACGTTACAAATGCTTCAAGAACAATGTTATTCAATATACATACCCTTAAATGGGATGATGAGCTGCTGAAGATTTTTGACATTCCAGCCAGTATGCTGCCGGAAGTTAAATCCTCAAGTGAGCAATATTGTATGGCTTCAGGAGTATTTGACACTCCTGTTCCTGTTGCAGGTATTGCCGGCGATCAGCAGGCAGCTCTCTTCGGGCAAATGTGTGTTGATCAGGGTATGGTTAAAAATACTTATGGTACAGGATGTTTCATGGTAATGAATGTAGGAAACAAACCAATTGAATCAAAGAGTAAACTACTGACCACCATTGCCTGGAAAATTGGTAATAAAACATATTATGCACTCGAAGGAAGTATCTTTATTGCAGGGGCTGTTGTACAATGGCTACGCGATTCACTTGGTATAATTAAAAAGTCAGGAGATGTTGAAAAGCTAGCTGCCTCGGTACATGGAAGTGAAGGGGTATATTTTGTTCCGGCTTTTGCGGGACTTGGAGCTCCATACTGGAATCAACATGCACGGGGGACTATTACAGGAATTACCCGTGGTTCAACGGCAGGACATATAGCTCGTGCTGCACTCGATAGTATATGTTACCAGACCCTTGAAGTTCTGGAAGCCATGAAGAGGGATTCCAAAATCGACATCAAAGAACTCAGAGTCGATGGTGGTGCAACAATTAATAACAGTCTGATGCAATTCCAGGCAGATATTCTTCAGACAAAAGTGGTAAGACCAAAGATTACTGAAACAACAGCATTGGGGGCAGCCTATTTGGCTGGACTTGCAGTAAATTACTGGGCTGATATAAAAGAGTTGAAGAAGCAATGGCAAATTGACCGGACATTTACTCCCGGAATAGATGCTAAAGAAAAAAATTCACTGGTCAGGGGCTGGAAGAGAGCAATAAAAACAGCTGAGGCGTGGGCAGATGAAAAATAATTAATTACAAACTTTAATTTAATAATACATGAATCAGTTTTTTGCAGAATTTTTCGGCACTGCTATGTTAATGGTTCTCGGATGCGGTGTCGTGGCCAATGTTCTTTTGAGCAAGACAAAAGGCAATAATGGAGGCTGGATTGTTATAACCATGGGGTGGGGAGTGGGAGTATTCACGGGAGTATTGATATCTGCGGATGTGAGTGGTGCTCACATCAATCCTGCAGTTACACTGGCACTTGTGCTTGCAGGTAAGTTCAGTGCTTCTCTTATGCCCTTGTATATTAGTGCACAGATGCTGGGAGCAATGTTTGGTTCAGGTCTTGTATGGCTGGCATACAAGAAACATTTTGATGCAACAGCAGATGCCGATGCAAAACTGGCGGTATTCAGTACAATGCCTAATATAAGGAGTTACTGGTATAACCTCGTAACTGAAATTATCGGGACCTATGTGCTTGCACTTGCTGTACTTTACATGGCAGAGCCTGATGTGGGACTGGGTGCTTTGAATGCATTGCCGGTGGCACTTGTTGTTCTTGGTATAGGTCTTTCACTCGGAGGACCGACAGGCTATGCTATTAATCCTGCACGTGACCTTGGTCCGCGTATAATGCATTTCTTTCTTCCGATTCCGGGAAAGAGAGACAGCGACTGGAGATACAGCTGGGTGCCGATTGTAGGGCCGATGATAGGAGCAGCACTGGCAGCCTTTATGTTTGT
>CAZOZU010000495.1:0-1991 GCA_964584355.1 uncultured Rikenellaceae bacterium | reverse complement strand
TGAAGGTTGGAAGTCCTCTCAACAAAAAGATAAGCGGAGGACAAAGAAAAAGGCTGAACATATCTCTGGAGCTCATCCGGGAACCTGCAATAATGTTTCTCGATGAACCTACATCAGGACTGTCATCACGCGACTCTGAAAATATTCTTGACCTCCTCAAGGAACTTGCGCGTAAGGGAAAGCTTCTATTCATCGTGATACATCAACCATCCTCTGATATTTTCAAGATGTTTGACAAGCTGATTATTCTTGACACAGGCGGCTATCTTATCTATAATGGAAATCCGATAGAGTCGATCGAATACTTTAAGAGGAAAATTGAACAGGCTAACTATGCTGAGAGTGAATGTTATGTCTGTGGTAATGTGAATCCGGAACAGATATTCAATATCGTCGAGACGATGGTATTTACTGAGAGTGGTCAGCCTACAGACACCCGACGCATATCACCTGCTGATTGGAGTAGTCATTATACATCAGAAAAGAAAGGCGAGGAGATCATAGAACCGGGGACCACTATTCCGGAGATTAATTTCAAAACACCCAACAAATTAAAACAATGGCTTGTATTTACTAAACGGGATATCCTCTCCAAAATAGCCGATGCACAATACATGATGATAACACTCCTGGAGGCACCGGTACTTGCTCTTGCCCTTTCATTCCTGATAAGGTATTTCGATGAAAGTGCATCAAATCCCAGATATACACTCTTTGAAAACAGTAACCTGCCGATATACATTTTTATGTCGGTGATAATAGCAATATTCATGGGCCTCACCGTAAGTGCTGAAGAGATAATAAAAGACAGGAAAATATTAAAGAGGGAGGCATTTCTTAATCTTAGCTGGAATAGTTATTTATTATCGAAAGTATTTGTTCAGTTTGCGATTTCTGCTATACAGGCATTTACATTTGTAATAATCGGCAACCTGATTACAGGTGTCAGGGGAATGTGGTTTGAATACTGGCTGGTACTATTCAGTTGCTGGGCCGGAGCCAATATAATGGGACTGATTATCTCAGACAGTTTTAAAGCTGTTGCAACAATTTACATGTGGATTCCTTTCCTGGTTATACCTCAGATAATTCTCAGCGGTATAATGGTAAAATTCGAAAAACTGAATCCCAATATTTCATCTCCTATTTCTATCCCCTTTTATGGTGAAATAATAACTGCCAGATGGGGTTATGAAGCTCTGGCTGTAAAACAGTTCAAGGATAACAAGTATGAACGCCAGTTTTATATTTACGATAGAGCCATGAGTAAGGCTAAATATAAAAAAGACTACTGGTACAGTGAAGTCAAAGGCAAAGCGGAAAATGTAAGGAACGACCTGGAGAGGGAAATCCGGAAAGATAACTTCGAAGACAACCTGTTGGTATTAAGTAATGAATTCAAGAAAGAACAGGATCTCACACCTGACATTAAATTTGACTATACTGAATATCTGACACCTGATAAAATAACATTAGAGATAGCTAATTCAACGCTCAACTATATTGAACTTATAAGAAGATACTATATTGCTTATTCCAATAATGCAAACGACCGGAAACAGGCTCTACTGACAAAGCTTCAATCAGAAGACAGCGAGGGATTTCTTAAGATGAGGAATATGTATACCAATGAGTCACTGGAGGATTTTGTTACCAACGAAACTGAAACCCAAAAGGTCATTGAATATAAAGGAGAGATAATCCAGAAACTGGATCCTATCTATATGGATCCGAAACATAACTTAATCAAAGCACATTTTTATGCTCCTGTAAAGAAGATATTCGGACAGGAGATTGACACATTTATAGTTAATGTTATTGTGCTGTGGATTATTACTGTTGGTCTTTATTTTATCCTCTCTTTAAGGCTTCTGAAGAGACTTCTTGAATCAAGAGAGGTGGTTATGGGGAAGAAGGCAAAAGGGTCAGAATAAAATAGGGGCTTTCGCAAAAGCCCCTGTATAGTTTTGTGGAAAAACCGATCTGATATA
>CAZOZU010000494.1:0-1991 GCA_964584355.1 uncultured Rikenellaceae bacterium | reverse complement strand
TTGTAGACAATGTTGCCTGGGACAGAATCGAACTTACACCTGAGTTGCAAAATGCTGCAAGCCAAGCTGATGTTATCATATATGGTACATTGGCTTCGAGACACTTTTTCACAAGAGATACTATTTTAAGTATCCTGAAAGATTTTAGGTGCCTGAAGCTTATCGATGTAAATCTTAGAGCACCTTATTATAATAAGGAGGTTGTTGAAAAACTTCTCGAAAGTGCCTCAATAGCAAAACTGAATAATGATGAGATTAAAGTCATTGCCGGATGGTATGGAAAGAATTATGGGGAAAAGGAACTAGCCCAATGGTTTTCAGAAAAATATCGATGTGAAATAGTATGTGTTACACGAGGAGCTGCAGGGGCATTAATTTTTAGTCACGGACAGTTTCTTGAACACCCCGGATTTAAAGTTGATGTAAAAGATACTGTCGGTTCCGGAGATGCTTTTCTGGCTGGGTTCATTGCCAAATATCTATCCGGAGAATCACTTGAAATATCATTGGAATATGCATGTGCTACTGGTGCACTTGTTGCGACAATGACAGGAGCGACACCGACATACGAGCAAAGTGAAATTCTGAAAATAATTAAATCTCACAATCTGGAATACTGGGAATAATACTTTGGCAGAATTATAGACAAGATGGCTTTTAGTATATTATGCATTCAAAATGAGATATTGGTTTAAAATATTGTTTTACGAAAATATACATGAATAAGAAGTACTTATATTGGATAGTATTTGTTGCTATTAACGGGGGTTTACTTTTCGGTCTGAATATGGCTGGAATTTCAGGAGCTGTTGATATGATAAAAAGTAAATTCTCTTTAAGTGATAGTGGTTTAGGAACTGTTGCAGCTCTTTTAACTATTGGTTGCCTTATTGGTGCTCTAATTACCGGAAGTTTTACGGAAAAATTCGGCAGGAAAAAAATAATGATCACAACAGCTGTTTTATATGTAATCTCTGCTCTTGGTTGTGCATTGGCAAATTCAACTGTTTTATTGATTACTTTTCGATTGCTTTCCGGATTGGTGGTTGGAATAACATCGGTAGTTGGGCCTATGTACATTTCTGAAATATCACCCGCTTATAATCGGGGGAGACTGGTTTCAATGAATCAGTTTGCCATAACATTCGGTATTTTACTTGCATATGTGATAGATTATTCATTGTTCGGATTGGGTGAAAACAGCTGGCGCTATATGCTTGCAGTTCCATCAGCATTCGGTATAATTTATCTGATATTCCTTATTACCTCTTTACCTGAAAGCCCTAGATGGCTTCTGTCTAAGAACAAGGAAGATGAAGCGATAAATGTGATGCGAAAAATCGGTGGTCAGGATTTAATAGACCGCGAATTACCTGAAATGGAGAAAATAATATTAGTTGAAAGAAGTGAAAGTAAGGTAAGTTTAAAGGAAATTTTTAAAAACAAAACCGGAAAAATTGTATTGATTGGAACATTATTAGCTGCTTTTCAGCAAATTACCGGAATAAATGCTGTAATTATGTTTGCCCCGAACATATTTCAGTCAGCGGGTTCAGCTACTGATAATTCTTTGTTCCAGTCAATTGTTGTGGGATTAGTGAATTTTCTTATGACGATAGTGGCACTCTGGCTGGTAGATAAAAAAGGCCGGAAAGCTTTACTTATGTGGGGTGCAATTGGTATGAGCATTTCTTTAACCTACTTGTTTTTTGAATTTTCAAAACCTGTGCAAAATGGAATAGCTGTCCTGGTAGCCCTGCTTGTTTATATAGCTTTTTTTGCTGCTTCATTTGCACCTATAATGTGGGTGGTTATTTCAGAGATTTACCCGAACAGGATAAGAGGAGTGGCAATGTCGTTTTCCACAGCTATCAGCTGGTTGTGTACCTTCATTACAGTTTATTTGGCTCCTGTAATACAGGGTAGCTTGGGATTACACTATTTATTTGGGATGTTCGGAGTACTAAGTATTATGGCATTCCTTTTTGTAT
>CAZOZU010000493.1:0-1994 GCA_964584355.1 uncultured Rikenellaceae bacterium | reverse complement strand
CAGAGGCAACATAAAAATTACCGTACTTATCACGCCCGGAATAAAGAGGGATTATCCCTATATGATCCCTGGCAATGAAATAACAGTCTTTTTCAATATCGTATAGTGCAAATGCAAAAATACCATTCAACTCTTCAAGGAATGAGGGACCTTTGTCCCTGTAAAGCGGCAGGATAACCTCGCAGTCGGATCGTGTAAGAAACTCATAGGAATCTTCATACCGGCGACGAATTTCCTGGTGGTTATATATCTCTCCGTTTACAGCAAGAATAAGATTGCCATCCTTACTTTTTAAAGGTTGTTTACCCGACTGTGGATCTACTATCGAAAGACGTTCATGAGCCAGTATGGCTTTTTCACAATAGAAAATCCCTGACCAGTCGGGTCCCCTGTGACGTACCTTTTTCGACATTTTCAGGACTCCTGTCTTCAGGTCTCTGTAATCCTCTTTCAGGTCAAATACTCCAACAATACCGCACATATTATATTTATTTCATTAATTAAAACTGCAATATAAATAATATATATTAAATAAATAGTAAATATATATTAATAATAGTAAATATAAATCAAGTATTTGTTATATTTATTAATATCATAGATATCATGTTTTTCGCTTTACAACTCTATTTTTTCGTTTTAAAGTATTAGAAGTATGAGTGTTGTTAAAAATTATTAAAATTTGCATTACATAGATGTGAATCGGCATACAATAGTGAATGGTTATTTATCTTGCGGTTCATTTTAAAACATATAAGTCATGAAGAGAATAATATTTAGATTATTTCCTGTAACTCTTTTAGTTTCATTTGTAATTAGTACTGCAAGTAGTCAAACTATATATGGTTTTCGCGGAGAAGACAGAACAGGTATTTACAATGAACCCGGATTGATGAAGAAATGGCCGGCAAAAGGTCCTTCACTTCTTTGGGAGGCAGAAGGTATTGGATTAGGCTATTCCAGTGCTACGGTTACAAATGATGCAGTATACATTACAGGCATCAGAGGAGATAAAGATGTACTTACGGCTTTTACCCAGGATGGAAAGAAAAAGTGGGATGTTGAATATGGAACCATGCGAGAGGTTCAAAATTATCCGGAAAGTCGTTGTACTCCGACCTTTTCAAACGGAAAAATTTTTGCAGTAAGCGGATCGGGTGAACTGACATGTGTCTCGACAAATGGGAAACTACTGTGGACAGTGAATGTTTTTGAAAAGTATAAATCACCTGTCCCCCGCTTTGGTATTTCTGAATCACCTCTTGTGGTTGATAATAAGGTAATTGTAACACCGGGAGGAAATATAACAGCTATGGTTGCTTTTAATGTCGATAATGGAAACGTTGTGTGGGAGGCTGAATCACTTAATGAAGAAGCCCAATATGTTAATCCCCTGCTTATAGAAAGAGGCGGCAAAAAAATAATCATTACACATACCCCGACATTGATAATTGCAGTGAATGCAGCAGATGGCAAAATAGTCTGGAAATTCAATTTCAAGTCAGTAAATGATGATCCCAGAAGTGGAAGGAATTACATTCAGACACCGATATACAAGGATGGTTACTTATTTGCTGCCAACGGGTATGGTCAAACTGCAGCAAAACTCAAACTATTTGATAACAAAGACCCGGAACTGGTTTGGAGGAATCCCGAGATAAATCCTCATGTCGGGGGAATGGTACTTATAGGTAACTATCTGTATAGTTCCACCCATGATAATAACTCTATGGGGAGATGGATATGTGTTGACTGGACTACGGGAAAAACAATGTGGATAACAAGATGGTACAACAAGGGATCAATAATATCAGCTGACGGCTTGCTTTATATCTATGAGGAAAGATGGGGACATGTTGGTCTAGTGAAACCTGACAGTAAAAAGATGGATGTAGTAAGTGAATTCCAGATAGAAAAAGGAACAGGACCATATTGGGCTCATCCTGTTATAAATAAAGGACGATTGTTTTTAAGACATGGTGATTATCTTGCAG
>CAZOZU010000492.1:0-1995 GCA_964584355.1 uncultured Rikenellaceae bacterium | reverse complement strand
TTTAAAACAAAAAGGTCCTTTTTCCAGATGTTCTGGATTTAGCTGGATCTGCTTACTGGTTTTCTTAACCTTATTTGTATTCTCTTCCTGTAATAAGGAAGATAGTTATATTAACAATAATGATAATGTCATTAATGATGGTATTACAATAATAAATGGGCGTATGGTCTTCAAAGATTCACTTACATTTATGAATCATGTTAAATGGATTCATGAAAATCAAGGAAACTCACAAATAATTATTGATAAAAATAATTCAATGGGTTTTAAATCTATGAGTGAATACTATTTGGAAGGTATAAAACTAGAGGAAGATGACCCTAGATTCAAAGAATACCTTGATAAATACCCATATGTATTCTATAAGGTACCTTTTGAGGAGTCAATTTTATATGAACTTCCACATTCAATTGTGGTCTGTTATTGTGCAAATAAGGACGGCCTGTTTCAAATAGGAAATAGTATCTATCGGCTTGCATGGAAATATGTATATGAAATAACTGATGGTGATGAAACTAAAATTCAATTGCTTTATCTAACCAAAGAACAGATCAAAGATAAATCGATTACGATCAATCCATCTGTTCCCGAGATAAAAAGTTATTATGGCAGCACTTCAAGACTTTTCTCAAATCATTCATTTAGAATAGTCGGTAGATTAAATGAGTATACGATAGCTGGTGGCTGGTGGTATGACGCTATTACTACTCCTCAGCATAAAGTTGTTTTCTGGTTTAGAGCAAGCCTTGCTACAAAGACATCAAATAATGATGGTTATTGGTCATGGCCATATCCTTATGACGAACAACATGAGATACAGGTTGATAGTACCGTTGCAACTGGGCAAACAACTCTCAATCTTGTGGCTTGTGGTGGGAGTCCTATTGATGGATCTTTAAGTTATTGTCCTGCACTTCATAGAGGTAGATTGGACGGACAATATATTTATATTTATTGGGCTGACGCCCTTAGCTCTAGTCCGGTATATAGTTATCCAGATTATACTCCGGGCACTGAACCATTTTAATAACTTTATTACTTTTATGCTTAATAATTTGGGGCTGTAGAAGAAGTCAAATTTAACCGCAAAGAACAGAAAGATCTTGCATTGTTATAGTTCTGTATATTAGTTTTTTGCGTACATAGTGTGATTGACTTTGCGAACTCTGCGGTTTATTTTTTCTACTTTTTCTACACCCCCTTAATTACTTGTTTATTGTGAATAAATTATCAGGTATATTAATATGTATTTTAGTTTTGCTCTCATTAACTATACTGTCTCAGGGACAGGAAAAAACTATATCTAAATGTAATCAGATTGGAATTCAATTCAATCCATTTATTGATGAACACTTATTAGATCTTTACTTTATGAATGTCGTTTGTGCTATCCGATATGGTTTTAAGTTATCAAATAGTATTACTACAGGTTCAGAAATTTACAGTACTTTTCCAGTCTGTCTGGAAAATAATTGTCCGGTTCATTACCTTAATTTTAGAATTGGATTATTTACCAGGTATTCATTTTTAGCTCAAAGAAGATTTCAAATATTCGTCGAAGCATCTCCATATTATTCATATTCACATACAGAAGTAGTTACAATTCCTGAATATAAATCCAGCCGATTTGGAATTTATGGAGCTCCCGGGATTTCTCTTTATTCTAAAAACAAAAAATTCAGCCTCGATTTATATTATAAATTCTCTAATTTAACGTTTATTAATGATAAGAAATCTGTTTTTTCATATAAAGTCAATTTCAATTTCTGATGCAATTATTACAGAGATTATCTTTATACCTGCTTTTTCTGATAATTATTCAGGCCTGTACAAAGATCATCGATATTGATCTTCCGGCACATGATGAAAAAATTATTGTAAACAGTTTCTTCACTGACGGCAGACGGATTAAGGTTCATTTATCTAAGAGCATTTCTGTACTGGAGGATTCGATCCCTCTGTGTGAAAATGCATTTATACAGCTATTGGAGAACA
>CAZOZU010000491.1:0-2004 GCA_964584355.1 uncultured Rikenellaceae bacterium | reverse complement strand
CCCAGGACACTGAACTTTCATGAATTCCCTGCAGATTGATATCTGTTTGCCTGTGAAAGAATTATTCCCATTATTGCGGTATATGGTTGAATTTCCATTTCCGGTCAAAAGAATATCGAGCCAGCCATCGTTGTTGTAATCACCCCATTCAGCTGAACCTCCACTAACATCCTGCAGATCGATTCCGGTTTGTTCAGTAAAGCTGTTATTACCATTGTTCCGGTATATCTTACTAACCGACCAGTAACTATAATTTCCTGTCAGTAAAATATCCTGATACCCATCATTATCGTAATCGCCCCATGATGCTGAACCACTGTTAACAGGAGTTATATTAATATCTGTCTGTTCTGTAAATGTATCATTGCCGTTATTACGATATATTTTTGAATTTCCGGAACCAGTCAATAAAATATCAAGATCACCATCGTTATCATAGTCGCCCCATGCTGCCGAACCCTCACTTACACCTGTAAGAGAGATGCCATTTTGCCAGGTAAAAGTATTATCACCATTATTGTGATAGATCTTTGATATAGGTATTCCGGAATTATTATTTCCTGATAACAAAATATCCAGATAGCCGTCATTGTCATAATCGCCCCAGGCCGCAGAACAGTTTGAAACTCCATCAAGTATTATATCGGTTTGTTCAGTGAAAATATTACTTCCATCATTACGGTAAATCCCTGACATTCCGTATCCGGCCAATAAAATGTCCAGATCGCCATCCCTGTCGTAATCGCCCCAAACGGCTGAGGAATGGCTTCCCACACCAGGAAGCGATACCCCTGTAAGTTCTGTAAACAGGTTTGTTTTTAAAACTATTGGATTATCCTGTCCGGATTCAGTATAATATAATGGTCCATTTAATAAATCCTCGTGATACTCAATTACATGAAAAACATAATTTGTCAACTGTTCAAGGCCTGAAATCTGAACACTACTTCCTGTTCCATTGTATACACAAAACCATCCTGTTGCACCAATTTGTGAACCGCTGCCAAACACGGAATTAGCAGTATATCCATTATTGTTTACAGGCAGGGCTAATCCGCTATCGCCCTGTTTAGCGAATACCACACATGCAGTTCCATTACCTCTTATCCATCTCAGGTATAGACTTTGAGCCTGGATACTATCAGCTGAAATATTTGAAGCCTGTATTGAATCAGAAAAAACCACCGATTGCTCTTCAACAAAGGGTCCCGGCATAAATCCGTTATCAACAGCCTGAACACTCCAGTAATAAGTCGCTTTTTTGGGATTTCTCAGAATAAACATAGTATCTGACTGAGCATTCCCCATTTCTGGTAATAGTCGTGATCCTGAAGCTAATGACATAGGAGAAACCACATCAATTCCTCCCGGAGAAGTTCCGATTCTCACATTATAACTCATTCCTCCTGCAGGAGTAACATCACCTGTTACCTTGTTCCATTTTAAAATTAGGGATGTTTCGTCGGTGGTTACTGATAATCCTGTTGGTACTGCCGGTGCAGAATTGGTTGCCGGATAATAATTCTGATAGATTTTGGTTACAGACCCCTCATTGGTGGTAGTGCCTGATAACAGGACATCCAGTTTCCCGTCATTGTTATAATCTCCCCATGCTGCATCTCCGTGTCCGACACCTTTAAAGACTATTCCTGTCAGTTCGGTAAAGGTATTATCCCCGTTGTTACGATAGACTTTAGAAACTGCTTCTTCAGCACCCCAGCCGGTCAGTAAGATATCAGGGTCACCATCATTGTCAAAATCACCCCAGTCTACCGAACCGAAGTTAACTCCTGTTAGTTCAAAACCGGTTAGCTCTGAGAAGCTATTATTTCCATTGTTGTGATAGATTTTGAATATGTGTGTACCTGTCCACCCGGTAAGGGCAATATCGAGATATCCGTCATTATCATAGTCGCCCCAGGCTACTGAGCTTTGTGAGACATCCTGGAGAGATATACCGGTTTGTTCAGTGAATGTATTATTGCCGTTATTCCGGTATATTTT